>JALHTX010000202.1 GCA_022866015.1 Thermoplasmatota archaeon | reverse complement strand
GTCCCAAGCGGAGTTTGAAATCTTTTGATGTATCTAATCCATTTTCTTTGGCAATCTCTGCAATATGCAGTGAATAGGATGGAGTACATGCTAGGGCAGTGGTGCCAAAATCCCTCATCACATCAATTTGTCTTTCGGTGTTGCCTGAACCAATGGTAATCACCATGGCACCTATCTTTTGTGCACCCTTTTCAAAACCATGTGCTCCTGTAAAAAACCCGTATCCATAGGAGTTCTGTATACGATCTATTTTTCTCAAACCATTTGCATAAAGAGATCGAGCCATTACTTCGCCCCATAGATCTACATCATTTCTTGTGTATGGTCCAACAACTGGTTTACCAGTTGTACCTGAGGATGCATGAACCTCTATAATGTCATCTAGTTCTGTGCAAACTAGACCAAATGGATAGTATTTACGTAAGTCATGTTTTGTTAAAAATGGTAGTTTTTCGATATCTTTTAAATTTTTTATATCTGAAGGTTTTACTCCGGCTTCATCAAATTTTTCTTTGTAATATTTATTCTTTGAATAAACACGATTTACAATTTCTTTTAATCTTTTAAGTTGAAGTTCTTTAAGTTTGTTTATAGGCATTGATTCTATTTTACTGTCCCATAAATCAGCTGGCATAAGATTATGACCTCCCTATAATTGTTGGTGGAGAAAATAAAAAGTTAATTTATAATGATTTTGAAAATTTTTCAAATAATACGATAATTAATAAAAAACAACACTGTATTCACCAAAAAACAAGGAGTATTTCATGGATATTTTAATTCTTGGTGCAGGTATGATGGGTCGTGCAATTGCATATGACCTTGCGACTTTTTCAAATTTTTCAAAAATAACAATTATAGATAATAATAAAAAAACATTAGACAATACAAAAAAATTCTTAGAAAATAAAGATATAAATTTTAAAAAACTTGATATAAATAACTATGATCAGTTAAAGAAAAAATTTGAACAAACAGATATTATTGTTTCTGCAATACCATATAATTTTAATTATAATTTAACAAAAGTTGCAGTTGATGCGAGAACTCATTTTATAGATCTTGGTGGGAATAATACTATCGTAGAAAAACAAAAAACTTTAAATCAAAAAGCACAAGCATCTAAAGTTATAGTTATCCCTGATTGTGGTCTAGCACCAGGTCTTGTATCAATTATTACTCGTGATATTGTTAGCTATTATGATAGTGTTGATTATATTAAACTGCGCGTAGGTGGATTACCTAAAAATCCTATACCACCTTTTAATTACCAATTTGTTTTTTCACCAAATGGTCTGATAAATGAATATACTCAAGATGCAATTGTTCTTGATAATAAAAAAATAGTTTATAAAAAATCAATGAATGAACTTGAGAAAATTGTCTTTCCAAAACCCTTTGGTGATATGGAGGCATTTATTACATCTGGTGGATGCTCGACACTACCATATACATTTAGATATATAATTAAATATCTTGATTATAAGACTATAAGATATCCAGGTCACTGTGAAAAATTCAAATTATTACTAGAGTTAGGGCTTGGTTATGATAAACCAATTAAAATTAATGGAGTTAAGATAAACCCAAGAGAAATACTAATTAAATTTCTTAAAAAATTAATTCCTACAACTGGTGAAGATGTAGTATTACTCAAGGTTTGTGCAAAAGGCGTAAAAAACAATAAAAAATCAAAAATTGAGTATACAATGATTGATTATTTTGATAAAAAAAACAATATAACTGCTATGATGAGAACCACAGGCTATCCAGTATCAATTATTGCACAAATGATAGAACAAAAAATAATTGATAAATATGGTGTTTTTACATCTGAAGAAATAATTAATCCAAAATATTTTTTTAAGGAGCTAGAGAAAAGAGGTATAATAATTGAAAAAAGGATTAAGAACATATGATAAAAGAAAAAGATTTCACTAAAAACAAAAAAAAGACTCTTGAAAAGCTTGAAGTCGCTAAAAAAGAAAAATTAGTCGACGAAGGAATAATTCCAATAATTGATATTATAAATTCAAATCAGAATTATTATACTAGTAGTAGCTGCTATGGTAGAATAGTTTTACTTGAACTACCTGATCTTGGTGATAAGAAAAACGCAGAGTTTCTTGGTAAATGGCATAGAGAAATAAAACCTGAAGACGTTTTTTTGGCATTAGAAAAAAGCTCGGGTAAAGGCCAACTATGGTTTCTTGCACAATCACCAATTATTCATGTTTATGCAAAAAATATTGAATCAGCAGATAAACTTGTTAAAATAGCAGTTACCTGTGGTTTTAAACATAGTAGTTTTAAAACAAGTGAAAAAAACATAATTGTTGAAATAGCAAGTACTGAGCGTATTGATGCACCAGTTGGTTTAAACGGAGAATTATATTGTGATAAAAAGTATATTTTTTTGCTTGCAGATATAGCAAATAAAGTTTTTAAAAAATCTTTTTTAAAACTTGAAAAACTTAAAAATACACTATAATAAAAATTTTAAATAGATTTTATTATATTTTTTAAGAAATATTTAAGTACTTGTAAAACAACAAGTTAAATTAAGGAATGAAAAAATGAGAAAAGTAAAAGCACTTACTATGACTATAACCTTTTGGGTTTTACTAATTATATTATCAAGTGCTTGGTTAGTGTTTTTAATAGTAAATAATCTAATACTTATACAAACAAACATTTTTTTATTATTAGTTTTAATTGTTGCAGGTTTAAGCTTTGCACTGTCTATGTATTTTATATTTCAAATTATTTTTGATATAAGAGTTGAACTAAAAAGAGCACGTGAAAAAGAAAAAAATATAAGAGAAATTATTCAATATGAACAACTCTTAGAACCACCATCAATATACAATTAAAAAAAAATTGTTTTTTTTAGTTGCAATAGCTATGTATCGCCCATGCTTCTTTTGGAATTTTTTTGTAAATTTTATATGGATCTTCAATTTTTTCTTCATGGGCTGCTTGCTTTATCATCTCATCATTAAAAGACCAATAGAATTTTCTAGTAATTTTACCTTTATCGTTTAATTCTTCACGCCTTTGCTTTAACAAGTTCTGCCTTTGAAGTTCATATAAAAGCGATCTTGCATATTTATCTATACTCATATCATCTATTTCATCCTGACCACCAAAAATATTTTCAACAGTTTTAGCAAGTGCAACAGCATCTTCTTTTGCCATATCAAAACGGTTTTTTAATGCTATCATTAATAAGTGTCTCATTTTTTCAAAACCTCACACAGCTTTAATTTTGAACTTTATATTAAAAAAGACTTGTTGTACAACTCTTACCCTACTTCTTTACAATAGTATTCCGAATTATTTAAATCCCACTTTTTTATACACTGGTTCAAAAATAGTATTATGGGGTAGAATTTATGAAAAAACGTGTTTACAATTTTTATGCAGGCCCGGCAACATTACCATTGCCAGTATTAAAAAAAGCACAAGAAGAATTATTAGATTTTCATGGAACAGGAATGTCAGTATTAGAGATATCTCATAGATCCAAAGAATATGATGAAGTACATAAAAAAGCATCAGAGCTTCTCAAAGAACTTATGGGTATTCCTAGTAACTACAAAATCCTATGGTTACAAGGTGGCGCCTCAACTCAATTCTTTATGACACCACTCAACCTTCAAATAAATGGTAAACCAATGGAATATGTACATACCGGCGCTTGGGCAAAAAAAGCGATAAAAGAAGCAAAACTATACGGTGAAGTAAAAATTGTTGCATCCTCAGAAGATGAAAAATTCACATATATACCAAAAAATATACAATTTAGCGACAAAGTAGCATATGCACATATAACAGGAAATGAAACAATAGGAGGAATAGAATGGCAAGAATGGCCAAAGGTTCCAAATCAAGTTCCTCTTGTTTGTGATATGTCATCTAATTTTATTGACAAGGTTATAGATGTAAAAAAATTCGGAGTTATCTATGCAGGAGCACAAAAAAACCTAGGTCCAGCTGGAGTAACTGTTGTAATAGTAAGAGAAGATTTATTAAACAGAGTACCAGAAAATACACCAACTATGCTTAAATGGAAGACTCATGCAGAAAAAGATTCTTTGTATAATACATCACCCTGTTTTGCGATCTATTTATGTGAACTGGTCCTTGAACACATCAAAATGCTAGGTGGAATCCCTTTTATGGAGAAACAAAACCGTAAAAAAGCAAAAATGATTTATGATATAATAGATAAATCAAATGGGTTTTACAAAGGAGTAGCTAAGAAAGAATCTAGATCTCTTATGAATATTACTTTTAATTTGGCAACACCCGAACTTGAAGCCAAATGCGTAGATGAAGCAAAGAAAAAAGATCTTATTGGTCTTAAGGGACATAGAGATGTCGGTGGTATGAGAGCATCAATATACAATGCAATGTCAGTTGAAGGCGTATCTACTCTCTGCGAATTCTTAGAAGAATTCCAAGAAAAAAATCAATAAAACATAAAAATTTTTTTTCTTTTTTTACATTATTTTTTTCTACCAAATATTTTCAATATGACATTTTATCAAGTTAACTTTAAATATCATATTTTACAAAAATTAAGATTGTAAAGATATTTGATAGGATGGTGAAAAAAATAAACATAAACAAAAGAGTAATGATAGTTGATGACGAACCTGATGTCCTTATCTCACTAAAAACTGTTCTAGAACGACAAAACTATGACGTAATAACAGTTACAAACGGATCAGAATGCTTAAAAGAAATAGAAAAAGGGTTCAGAGGTGTAATACTAATGGATATAATGATGCCAGTAATGGATGGCTGGGAGACAATAAATCAAATATCAAAAAAAGGTTATACAAAAGACGTAGCAATAGAAATAATTACAGGTAAAGGAACAAAAGACTATCAAAAACTAGGTTTACTCGGCTCATACATATATGATTACCTTACAAAACCATTAAACGTTGAGCAACTTATAAAAAGTGTAGAGGCATATAATAGATATTTTCACTCAAAAAGTACATAAAAAACAATTTTTTTGATATTTTGTCATTTTGACATTTTACCAGATTAACCTTAAATATCATTACAATCCTGTCAGGTTTTATATATCCCATCCTAACACATATAAAAAAAATTTTTATTGGGTCTGGATCAAAAAAATTCCAAACACCAAAAAAAATAATATTCACATTTAATAATTTCCTGCTTTTAATGTTCCAGACCCTACCATCCCTCAATCTTTTTTATAAAATCGTTCAAATAAGTTTAAAATTTTTTATGCACGTTTAAATCTTTTTTTAAAAATCATCGATTTTTTTAATGCT
>JALHTX010000201.1 GCA_022866015.1 Thermoplasmatota archaeon | reverse complement strand
TAAGATAATATTGATATATATATAGTAAATTAACCTATCTTATGATACCTTACCTTGTTCTGGAAATGTAATCAGTTTAACAATTTGTTGTTTTTAACCTGTTTAATTTAATTTTTGTTGCATAAATATATCAAAAGTTTTAAGTTTGATTATTATATGTTGTTTTTATATTTAGGGAGGAAAAACTATGATGAAGATGATAGGAATATTGTTAGTATGTTTGATGCTGGTGTCTTCTGTTTTTGTAATAGTTTCAAATGAAAATGTAAAAGCTAATGTGGATTCTAGTTTATGGTGGAACCCTGATTGGACTTATAGTAAAAAAATAACGATAAATCATAATTTAGTAGCAGAAAATCTTCAAAATTTTCCAGTATTAATCCATGATATTTCATTTGATTATATAAATCATGCTCAGTCTGATGGTGATGATTTTGTATTTGTCTCAGCTGATAATACAACCAAGTATAACCATGAAATAGAAAACTATGATAGTTCTTCTGGTGAGTTAATTGCTTGGGTTAATATGACTTCTCTTTCCTCAAGTGTTGATACTATTTTGTATATGTACTATGGTAATCCAAGTTGTGGTAATCAACAAAATGTTGCTGTTACTTGGAATTCAAATTATCAAGCAGTATGGCATCTAAAAGATAATACGAGTACAATGACGAAGGATTCAACAATTAATAATTATCAGGGAACTAAAAAAGCGGTAGGTGAACCAAGTGAATCGAATGGATTTATTTCGAAGGCGCAAAATTTCGATGGTGTTAATGATTACATTAAACATGGTGATATTCTAGACAGTATTTTTACTGGACCAGATGCAAAATTTACTATCTCCTGTTGGATGAAGATGACATCATTCTTCAATCAAGCATGTATGGTCGGTAAAAACGGTGATAGTAGCCAAGGTGAAAATAATAGAGAATGGTTGTTGTATTGTATAGATAATCCTACATATACGAATAATTTACCAAAGTTTGTTTTCTATGTTAACTATAATCTGATACAAGGATGGGAAAATATGCGGATGTATATCAGTAATACTCAATATACAACAAATGTATGGTATTATGTGACAACAACATACGATGCTACTTTAAATCCAGAGAATAGAGGTAAAATATTTATCAACGGAACTGTTGAAGCAAGTACTGTTTTTGGATTCGGAACTAGTTCTATTGCAGATGGTTCTGCTCATCTTTCTATTGGGGCATCCATAGGTCAAAGTGAATCAGCAGTTGTATGTCCTTTTCCAGGAATTATAGATGAAGTTCGTATTTCAAAAGGAACAAGGAGCAATGAATGGATTCAAACAGAATATAATACTATATACTCACCAACAACGTTTATGTTTATCGGATTGGAACAATCATTAAATCAACCACCAATAGCAAACTTCACTTATACACCAACAAATCCAAAAAATACAAGTGTTGTTCACTTTACCGATATATCAACAGATTCTGATGGCACAATTGTTTCTTGGTGGTGGGATTTTGGAGACCATTACTATTCAGATTTGCAAAACCCTATACACTGCTATTACCAGGACGGCAGTTACAATGTTACACTAACTGTCACTGATGATAAGGGAGCTACTAATACATCACAACAAACAATTGTTGTATCTTCAAACTCTGCACCAAATACACCAATAAAACCTTCTGGACCAAAACGAGGTGTAATCAATAAAATATACAAATATAGCACAAGCACTACTGACTCTGAGTTAGACCAGGTGTACTATTGGTGGGATTGGAGCGATGGAACAAACTCTGGATGGGTTGGTCCTTATACTTCAGGAACAACAGTTACTGCATCTCATAAATGGACAGCTAAAAGCACTTATTTTGTAAAAGTTAAAGCAAAAGATATCCATGGTTTAGAAAGCGGATGGTCTGAATCATTGTCAGTAACAATACTATAATAAAAAACTAAAATCTTTTTATTTTTTTTACTTTCAATTACCCTCATAATTTTTATTTAAACTATGAAATCAATCCCTTTTTCATGGTAGAAAAAAACTGT
>JALHTX010000200.1 GCA_022866015.1 Thermoplasmatota archaeon | reverse complement strand
TGTTATCCCGGAATACACTTTTCACCAACGGGATGAATGGTCTCCAGTCGATCTGATGTTTCATCAGTTCTAAACGATCTCCAAGCCCTTTCACTTTTTGATACTGTTGTTTCAAAATAAATTTGTCAAAACTCACCTTCATCACTCCTTATGTATCAGGAATGGTGAAGGGTCAAATAGAGGTTTCTATGAGGAGGTTATTCAAAACCCTCTATTATAAATTTTCTTATTATTCTTTAACATCGTAAATGTAAATAATTACTAAAAAACCTTCAATAAATTAAAAACTTTAAGTTTCTGACATTACATAACAATAAATCTATAGGTTTAAATTAAATGTTCTAAGATAATATTCTAATATTTATATTTTTAAAATATTATTTATGAAAAAATCACAAATTATATTTACTATAATATTATTACCAATTCGACCTTACTTTGTCAAATAAATAAAATCTGTAAATATATTATGGAGAAAAAATAATATTAGCTGTATTGGGAGAGATGAGATAATTATAATAACTATTTTTCCTTCAATCCTAATAATAAGATGAGCAGTAAGGGAGGTAAAGGAGATAAGAAAATAATTTGAAATTTAGAGAAAATGTTGTATATATGGAGGTAAAAAAATGTTGAAAGAAAAAAATATAAATAAAATTTTAAGCAGTTGTGTGGTGTTTATTATGTTATTATCTGCTTTTTTTGTAATAGCACCCGTCAATATAGTAGCATCAGAAACGAATGATTCTGAACCATCTATACGAATCTATGGTGAAGATAATGCTGTTTATCCAACTCAGTCATATTACGATTCAAATGATTTTATATATCCTGAAGAATTTGATCCTTTTGATCCAGGTATCATTGAAAAAGATAGTATTACATTCAACTCGGCTTTTTGGTTTGGACATGATGAATATGAGATAAAAGCCCGTGGTGATGCAAGTGAAAAAATCTTTTTACGTGCTTTTTATGAGCCTGGATATTATCATGGTGTTGATTCCAAAATGGATGATTGTTCAGATGTCAATTTGCTACCTGTTGAACAGTTTGATGCAATAGTTACCGAAACAACATATTTCTTAACAACACTCTATGATAGAGATCCAACTTATGGATATCCAGGGGAAACTAAGATTGCTCTACCATATGTTTCAAGTAATCCAGATATACCTGGTATGGAGGAAGCAGGTTTATTAGATATGGTTTGGGCTGACGATGATACTAGTGGTCCTATAACTGGTTATACTGATGGTGCAATCGCTGTTGAAAAAGTATATACGTTTGATAATGTTGATTATACTCAAGATATTATAATTAACTTTATGGATCATAAGGTTGTTATTGATAATTTTGAGGATAATGACCCATTTAATGATAAACTTGATTTTACAATTTATTATGTTGGAAATATGTATGATCAAGCTTCAGCTCCTGCTCAACATACTATATTGGAAAGTTTTTGGGGTTTTAACTATTTTTTTGATAGAGATAATCATATACAGTCTGATACTGATGCTTGTCATAGATGGTATATACGTATTGAAAATGCAGATGCTGATTACCTGAGAATTACTGTAGGAAGGGTACTTGAAGCAGGTGAAACCTTCTACGTTGATGGTGTTAGATATGATATGCCTGCAGTCTATGTAGATTATGATATTGATAGAGATCTGCCTGTGTTTAAATATATTACTTTCCAATCACCTATACCCAAAGGATCACCTATGTGGGATAATGTATTATCCTATAATGTTGATGATTTCAGCCATGTTACATCCCAATACCTTGCATCATTAGATCCATATGATATAGCTTGGTTATTACCACCATTCAACGAAAATCATATGATGATTGATGATATTGGTTTTGACAGCTATTGCTTACCTGAGGCTGGTATACTTCTTGATGCGATAAAAGAACCTTTAGAGTTTTATTATATAGCAGAAGATGTTGAAGGTAGGTTTGATAGTAGTCTAGCTGAGAGAGTAGAAACCATAGGAGTTAATGAATACTGGTACTGGTACAATGTATACACTCAACCTAATCATTATACAGAATTTATTCTACCTGATCAAGAAACAACAAGTGATTATTATGATGCAGATGACCTAAACTGGCAACGTGCATCTTATTACACAGCAGATGGAAATGAATATTTGATAACAACCTCTTTTATTGCACCAAATAGCATTGTAAACATAGACCGTAGCAACGAATGTAAAACTTATGATGAACATGAGATATTTGATAGAGTAGTTACAATAGCACTATATGGTGAAAG
>JALHTX010000199.1 GCA_022866015.1 Thermoplasmatota archaeon | reverse complement strand
TTTTTAATTTCTTTATCTAATACTTTATATAATTCTAAAGTAAGTTCAGCATCTTTCTCAGCGTAGGACCCAACATACATTGCCGGAAGTTTATACATTTCAGATTTAGGATCTTTTCCCCAAGACTGAGCTGCTTCGTTTAATGCAGCTTCATTTTTTGTTTTACCTAAATAATCAAAAGAAACACTATTTAATGAATACCATAATCTATTTTCATCAATTAATGATGCCATAACCATAGTATCTATAATCTCACCTTTAATCTGGATGCCCGCCGCTCGAAGCCAGCATACGTCATACATTGCATTGTGAAATAATTTAATGTTAGGAGCAGAACAAACTTCTTTAACCCATGCCATTACTTTATCTTTATCTAAATTTCCACCACCTTCATGAGCTATTGGATAATAAGCTGACCAACCTTCTACGGCCACAGCTACACCCACAATATTACCATGTTCTCTAATTGCTCCAGATCCCATAGATTTAAGTCCAGGATCTTTTGTTTCTAAGTCAATTGCTACATGACTATAACCTTTTAAATTTGGAAAATTATCTGGACAAATCCATTCTTTCTGAGCTTCAAACATTTATATTCCCAGTAAATAACAATATATACACAATACAGTAAACAATCCCATTACAAATATTGCTGTTTTTAATTTTCTAAATCTCATAATCTCTTTCAATAATCATTTCTATATAATGTATAGCTTTTAAAAGATCTTGCTTTTTACCTTTATCTTGATGCCTACAAATATATTTGATCGCGTTTCCTTCTGCAAACAGTATCTTATTATCGTTAATAAATCTAGAAGGCTGTATGACATACTTTTTATAGTGAGCTCCCCCAATTTGTTTAAAAAAAACTTTATTACTCATATGATTGGATCTCCCACCGCGTAAAAAAACTCTTTATCAATTGTTGGTCGCATAATGTATAAGTTCTCCTTTGTTCTGGTTACACCTACAAAAAACAATCTGTGTTCAGGATCAGGATTTCTACATGCTGAATCATAAATGACCTTTTCTAGATCAGTAAATAATACAACATTATCGCATTCTTCACCTTTTACACCGTGTATTGTAGATATTTTAATTCTTGGTTCTGAAAATAGATTATCTCCATTAGCTATTAATGATTTCATATAAGACTTAACATGGTCAGGCATGTTTAATTGTTCCCAACTTCCATATATTTTTAAACCATGATCCATTCTAAGATCATCTAGATCTACTGAATCTACATCTTTAAAAGAAGTACCTTGCGAATAACCTCTTTCAACATGTTTTAATTTATAACTTATACATTCTTCATAAAGTAGTTTAGCTTCTTTTCCACTAACCGAAGCACCTTCATTTAATCTTACCCAAATTCTATATGCTTTTAAAATATCATTAGGTAAAAATTCATTCTTCTTTGCAGTAAATCTTAAATTTAAAAATGCTAAATGTTCTGCGATTGGCTTTAACATATCATTGGTCCTAGTTAAAACCATCCAGTTTCCATTACTAAAATCTATATTTTCTAGT
>JALHTX010000198.1 GCA_022866015.1 Thermoplasmatota archaeon | reverse complement strand
CCACCCTTGCAACAACATGGAACGAACCACGATCAACTCATCCGTGTGTGGACATCCACCAACAGTTTTGTTATCCCGGAATACACTTTTCACCAACGGGATGAATGGTTTCCAGTCGATCTGATGTTTCATCAGCTCTAAACGATCCTCAAGCCCTTTCACTTTTTGATACTGTTGCTTCAAAATAAATTTGTCAAAACTCACCTTCATCACTCCTTATGTACCAGGAATGGTGAAGGATCAAATAGAGGTTTCTATGAGGGGTTTTTCAAAACCCTCAATATATTATTAACACTCATCATCATAGCGATCATACAAGTAAAAATGTAAAATTAAAGAAATTTTATCCAAAAGCAAAACTAATAGTCTCAAAAGCTCATATTAATTCCCTTAGTATAAATCCTGATGTTTTGGTATCTCAAGACTCGGAGCTTAAAATAGGGGGCATTATGCTTAAGTTCTTACTAACACCAGGCCATACTCCTGATAGTATGTGTATAATAGTTGAAAATATTGCTTTATTGACGGGAGATACTCTTTTTATCGATAACTGTGGTAGGGCAGATTTACCTGGTGGAAATATTATTGATTTGTTTAATAGTTTACAAAAGATAAAAAAATTATCGGATAATATGATAGTTTATCCTGGTCATGATTATGGGCCAAAACCTTTTGATTATATTAGTAACCAGAAAAAAACAAATAAAACATTACTTGCTAAAAACCTAGATGAGTTTTCAAAAATACCTTAAAATAAAGATAATAAATATATTTATAAGGGATTTTAAATCCCTCAAAGTTTGTTTTTTAGGTTTATATTATTTGACCTTCATTCACAGGTTCGTATGGGTTGAATGCAGGGTCAGCGAACAGAAGATATTCCTGATAACTTACGTATTTAGCTTCCATTTTTAATGGATCCTCCTTAGAGGTTTCTTTGTATAGTGCTGAGCTAGCAGACAATACTAAAGGTGGAGACCACCATAGTTCCCAGTTTGCATCTGCTTCAAGGTAACTGTTACGGGCATTTCTAAATGCCAGACCAATGCTTACATCGTTTTTACGTAAATTCTCACAAAGATCTGTATAAATCTTAAAACCAAAGTGTGGTACAGATGTTTCTTCAGTATATACCCCTTTCTTCCAGCCTTGCTTTTGTTTTAGATATTTTAGTTTAGTAACAATTGGGTTATCATACATTCTGTTCTTAGGTTCAAGATATCCACCACCAATGTTTGAACCCGTAGGTGATGCAATAAGTGCATTAAGACCGGCATGCATAAATGCTTGTCCAATGTTGGTTTCTGGATAAATTCCATCTATTTTACCGCAAATACAGGATTCCAGCCACATAAATGATGGTCCTAATTCCAATTCTACAACTGAACGAGTATTGTAATCCCCAACTTTTGAGAGATCTCCTCCAGGTCCCATGAAACCGCCTAGTATTGGTACCATTGTTTGACCAAGTATCCAATGTATAATTGGACCACCAAGTCCTGCTGCAACTAAGTCGCTCCCAGCCATTCCAAACAAATGTTGATTTCCATGACCGTTAAGATATAAGAAATTACTTGATTCTACTATAGTTTTACCGTATACTGCACCTTCGCCTGCAAGTTTTTTAACCTGTGCTTTAGAAAATAAAAGTTTGTTTAATAAGTTTGCATTCTTTATTTGCGTAAGCGACTCGTCGCTGAGTCCTCTTAGCATTGCAGCTTCAAACATTGCTTTCTGTGTATTAAAACCTAAAGGTTCTACAACTTGATCAACTGTTCTATATCCTAACATTTCTGAGTAACCGTTTTCTAATTTCATTGGTTCCCCGCGGTTCGTAATTCCCAGAAGGTCACCAAATATAATATATCTTAGAGTTGGTTTTTGGAAATCTTGACCTCCACCAATTAGAAGCCCAAAGTTATCACGCCACTCATCAAGATTCTTAACAATATCTTCATAAAATACTGTACGAGCAATAAGTGCACTTGCATCCTGTGAATCCCAACCAGTTATACGACCTACTATATTTTCCACAAATGGATAATCATCATTACTAAACATATCCTTTGCCATATTTGACCAATCATATTTTACAGGGTCTATATTACCATATATTACATCAGAAGGTGTTCCACCACCAACATAATATGAAGTATCATCAACACCATCACCATCTATATCCCCAAAAGGCTCAACATGATTCTGATAAATATAGTTGGGAACACCAACTGCACCTGAAACTATCGCAATATAAGCAGGTGATTCCTTGTAGTAATCCCGAAGAGTTTTAAGATCTCTACTATCAACTAAGTCTATACCTGCAATCTTTGCAAGAACCTCATTTAATGGATTAATTATATTATCTTGTATATGTCTATTTGAAACAGGTACAAGTCTAACATTACGTCTAGGCATAAACAGACCAGGACATGTTTTTCCATCATCTGCTAAAACATCATCATCAGCGATAAATGCAAAATCTTCTTTACCAAAAACAAGACCTTTGTGATAAGCAGCCAAATATGGAGAAATTGCAGATAATCCCTTCATAAATTCATATTTAGGACTAGCCAATTTTTCAACAATTACATGGCCTGAAACTGTACCTTGCTTTTTAACAAGCCAACTACCTCTAGCAGAAACAGTGTATGTTACACCGCCACGGTCATATACAACGTTTTCTGAGTAAACTTTATCTTTTATTATTTGGCCACTTTCATCTCTTAGTGCGATACCACCTGAAGAAGTACCTCCACCGGCTAATACTTCAAAATTCTGTAGAGAGCTTGGAAGGTAATCTAGGTTCGGACCTATATCAAATGAAGCTGAATCACCCATAGTATCTGCATTTTCCGCATCGTGATTATATCCTTCAAATTTAATTAACGCATATTTATAATCTTTTGGTATTGTAAACTCCCAAGAAGTTGAAGTTTTACCTAATATCATAGAAATTCCCATGCTTATAATCTGGCTCATTGAGGATGAAGATATTGTTCTTTCTTCTAAAAAGAATTCAACACTATCTAAAATCTCTGGAGGCCAAGCATCAATAGGGTTGGTAAGTGCAATATAATCAATTTCATAATCCGGATTTTTTGCTTGGAATTTTTCATTTAAGAATTCAATTATAAAATCAACAATTTCGTTAACATTATTAAATTTTAAAGTCAATCCATAACCATCTAATTTTTCACCACAAACAATCGTTTTTTTAACACCTAAATCTCCCAAAACCTTTATTACATCAGAATCAATTTCATCTGTTACGATGATTGGAATACTCATATACGATGCAAGAGGTGTTGCAATTATACCTAGATCATAACCATTACGAGTATCCTCAATAATAAGTGCTGCTTGGCTTTTATTCCAATATTTCTCAGCAAATTCAAGGGATACCTCTTTTGCTGATTTTGAACCATCGACTACTTTTTCGCCTAAAACACCAATTAAGGTTTTAGTATTTGTTATACTACTTGATGGTTCAGTTATGTTCTCAATAAACAAAGGTATTACTGTCTGTTCACATTCAGCATTATAGTGAACTGCCACAGGTGTTGCAATCAATGGGTAAAAAGGGTTTATATTTGTAACAGTTATTGCGCTAGGTATATCTTTTATATTACCAGTTAAATCTTCAAAATCTTTTATATCTGCATAGGTTAATCCTTCTTGCACTGGGTTATAGTAATATATACCAACAGATGCTAGAATTAATATAACAACTCCCAAAGCTACAATTATCTTATCATTTTTTTTCATTATTTTTATCCCCCAGTTGATATTTATATTATTATAGGAGTATATTTAATAAATAGTATGCCTTACGTTATATTTATATTATTATATGAGTATATTTGATAGAAAACATTAAAATTATTCTATATAATGCTTTCTATTTAAATCTATCTTAATTATCCAAGATATAATAATATGCTAAAAGGAACAATACATTTAATAATAAAATGTTTTATTACCCAAAACTCATAGGAGAAATAAAATGACAGATATTGAGATGTCAAAACAACTACAAGACCAGATAAATAGATTACAACAGACAAGAATGCAACTACAGATGCTAATGCAACAAAGACAACAGGTAGATTTAAGGCTTAGAGAAATAGAAGAGGCAACAACAGAACTAGAAAAAACTGACGACAAAACAGCAGTTTACAAAAGTATAGGTTCACTTCTTATCAAAACAAAAGGAAAAAACGATGTTTTAAAGGAATTAAAACAAAATAAGGAGTCACTTGAACTTAGGAAAAGCACGCTTGAAAAGCAAGAAGGTAGAATAAAAGAAAAACTAAATGAACTACAGAGCAAAGTTCAAAATTCTTTAAATGTCTCTGAAAAAACAGAAGAGAATTAAATTTTGAGCAAATATGTTTTAGGATAGTGATAATATAGATATCTCAGGGGAAAAAGAAAATAAAAAATCAATCTTAAAATATAAAGAAAAAACAAGTATTTTATCTAAGATTATTTTCGTAATCGGGGTTATTTTGATTAGCATCTCTGTCTTTTTATTATTAATGTCATCAGCGGAAAACGAATATAGAGCTTTATCAGAAATTTTCTTGTCTTTATCAATAATTTTACTAGTGTTTTCAGCCATTATATATTTTCTTAAAAGACAATTTGATAAACTTTTAAACATCGCTGATAATATAGAAAACAATGATTATGAAAAAGATTTTAGGGAAAATAATACTTAAATATTAAGGGTCATTCAATTTATTTTCCATATCTTCTTTGTCTTTTTTGTACTGTTCTAATTGCTTGTAAAAAATCTCTTTTTTGAAATGCAGGCCAGAATACATCAGAAAAATATAGTTCTGAATAAGCTAGTTGCCATAATAAAAAGTTTGATATTCTTTCTTCACCTGATGTCCTAAGTATTATATCTGGATCAGGTAAATCTTTTGTATAAAGATAATTTGAAACGGTTTGTTCTTTTATTTCTTCAGTTTTTAGTTTGCCTTCTTTTACGTCTTGTGCTATTTTTTTTATTGCCTGTATTATTTCTTCACGTCCACCATAAGCAAGTGCTATGTTAAACGAATATTTATCATAATTTTGAGTTTGTTTCATTATTTTTTTTGCTAATTCAGTTATTTCATTTGGTAGTGAATCAATATGTCCAATTATTCTAACCCGTACTTGATTCTTATGTATTCTTGAGTCTTTTGATGCGTTTTCTAGTTCTTGTTTGCATATGTTCATGAGTGATTGTACTTCATCAGTGCTTCTATTGAAGTTTTCTGTTGAGAAAGCATAGATTGTTAGGTTTTTTATTCCTAGTTCAAAACACCATTCTAATACTTCTATTATTTTTTCTTTTCCGATTTGATGCCCTGCTTCTGGTTTTAAGCCTAAATCTTTTGCAAAACGTCTGTTTCCATCCATGATTATTGCTATATGTTTTGGCATAGGGTTTTGTTTTGTTTCATCTAGGAGTTTTAAATCTCTAAAATCACTTATTCTTTTTGAAATTAGATTGTATGCTTCTGAATTGTATATCATCGAACTTATTTTCCTAAATGTATTGCTTTTTATTGCATATACTTCTAGGTTGTTGATTTTTTTGCCAGCTAGTGCTTTGAGTGTCAGTTTTCTTCGTGGAATCTTTTTACAACCTCCATTTTATTCTATAATAGGTGTTTATATTTAAAAATGTTTGAAAAAATTAGATTATTTCTCTAAAAAAATTTGAATATATAATGTTTTTTAAAAAGGAAAAATTTATTTTTTGTTTTTATTTACAAATTTTTTTATTTCTTCTATATTTTCTATTATTAGCTCTGCTTTTCTAAGTCCAAATCTAAATGGATATGCATCGTTTTCATCTCTTTTAATTGCAATTACTGGATTGCCGTTATAATCTTCAATTTCTACAACCATTTTATTTGCCTCCTTATTAAATCTTATTAAATTAGGGTAGTTTTTTTATATATTATATACTTTTCTTTAATTTTATAGTTTATATTAGTTATATTTTAGCGTATATTACTAATTATTATTATATATGCATTTATTTTGCTAAAAATAAATTAATGTTCCACGCCGCTGATAAAGTATATATATGATAGTTAGTATCTCCGTCCGATTTCTTAACAAATTTAGGTGATAAAACTGGGAAATATAAGACAGACATATATTAAAAATGTTGCAATTGATCTTGCTGAAAAATATCCAGATCAGTTTAATCATGATGATTTTCAGCATAATAAACTAAAAGTTGATAAATTTAGTGACGTAACTAGTAAACTTCTTAGAAATCGTATCGCTGGATATATTACTCGTTATCTTGCAAATCAAAAAAAGAAACCCAGAAAACTACCTGATTTTGAGTAACAACCCAAAATTTATTTTAATAGTTGTTTTTTCCATAATACCTGGGGGCGAGTTTAATCGATAAGATTGAAAAAGCAATAAAAGAACTTCAAAATGGTAAATTTATACTTATTTTTGATGATGATAAACGTGAAGGAGAAACAGATTTAGTAATAGCATCAGAATATGCAACCCCTGAGTCAATAAAGACTATGAGAAAAGATGGGGGTGGTTTAATATTTTTAATGACATCTAAAGAAATCGCAGATAAACTAAAATTACCATTTCTTTCTGATATGTATTCTTGTATTAAAGATAAATACCCTGTTTTAAAGGAACTAGTTCCAAATGACATACCATATGATTCTAAATCTTCTTTTTCACTTTATATAAATCATCGTCAAACATTTACAGGCATTACTGATATCGACCGTAGTCTTACAATGAAACAATTTGCAAATCTTACTAAAAAAATCAAAAATTTAGATGACGGCTTTGCAACAAAGATTTTTGGTAAAGAATTCCGTTCACCAGGACACATTCCAATTTGTGTCGCAGCAGACAGTCTTCTAGATGAAAGAAAAGGACATACTGAACTTGTAATATCGATGATGAAAATGGCAGGGTTACCACCTTCGGGTAGTGGCTGTGAAATGATGGGAAACAACGGCAGAGCATTGACAAAAGAAAATGCAAAAAAATATGCAGAAGATAATAATCTTGTTTTCATAGAAGGAAAAGAAATAGTTGAGGCTTGGAAAAAATGGTCAAAGTAATGGCAACAGGAGTCTTTGATATATTACATTTAGGCCATATCTATTTTTTAAAAGAAGCAAAAAAACTTGGTGATACCTTAATTGTAGTTGTTGCTACTGATTCAACTGTTCGTAAACTAAAACATGAACCTGTAAATTCTGAGCAAATACGTCTAGATTTGATAAAAGAACTAAAAATCGTTGATCAAGCATATCTCGGTCATGAAAAAGATATATATGAAATATTAAAAGAAATCAAACCTGATATTATCACATTAGGTTATGATCAAATAAATGATGAAAAAACCATCGAAAAAGAGCTTAAAAAAAGAAATATCAACGCAAAAGTAATAAGATTACAAGAATACAAAGGTGGAAGTGATCTAGAAGGAACCCGTAAAATTATAAGTAAAATTATCTCCGCTTATGAAATACAAAAAACAATGGAACGAATAGAAGGAGAAAACAGATGAAAAAAATTGGAATTGCAGATACAACATTTGCTAGATACAACATGGGAAAATCAGCAATAGATGAATTAAAATCCAATAATACTGGTTTTAAAATTATTCGCTACACAGTACCAGGAATTAAAGATTTACCAGTTGCTTGTAAAAAACTTTTTGAAGAGGAAAATTGTGATATTGTAATGGCTCTTGGAATGCCTGGTGCAAAACCTATCGATAAACAATGCGCTCATGAAGCAAGCACTGGCCTTATTAAAGTTCAGCTTTTATGTAATAAACATATCTTAGAAGTTTTTGTTCATGAAGACGAAGCAGAAGATGAAAAAACACTTTCGTGGCTTGCTGATAAGCGTACTCGTGAACATGCAATTAATTGTTTAGATTTATTGTTTAACCCTGAAAATCTTACCCGCAAAGCAGGTAAAGGGCTTCGTGAGGGATTTAAAGATTCAGGACCTTTGAGGATGTGAAAAAAATATGGCAAAAGAAGAAAAAATTAGAATTGGAGCTGCTGTATCAGAATTTAATTACGACATTACTATGATGATGCTGGAACAAGCAAAAGAGCATGCAATTTTTTTAGGTGCAGAAATCACCTTTATTGTAAAAGTCCCAGGTGTTTTTGATATGGGGCTTGTAATTAAAAAACTACTCGAAAAAAAAGATGTAGATGGGGTTATTGCTCTTGGTGCGGTAATTGAAGGTGAAACCGAACATGATGATCTCGTAATTCAGCATGCTGCAAGAAAAATTGCTGATTTATCAATTGAATACGATAAACCAGTAGGTTTTGGTATTTCTGGACCTGGAATGACTCGTCTGCAAGCAGAAGATCGTATTGAGCGCGCAAAAGCTGCAGTTGAAGCAGTAGTAAAACTTCATAGAAGACTTAAGCTATAAAAATATTTAATATTACTTTATTTTTCTTTATCAATCATTTTAAAAAGAGATGGTAAATGAATAGTGTAAGAACCATCCTTTTGAATAATAATTGGTTCTTCCTCAAGAAGTCCTTTTATATCGATTTTATAACTACCAGGACGTTCTATGCCAATAGTCTCAAGTCTTCTTTCCTGTCGCATTTCTGATTTAATTTTATCGATTCTTTCTCTCCGATACTTTTCATCTGTTAAAATATCAACATTTCCTTTGTTATCTGGAATGATTTTTTCTTTTTTTTCAGATAAATGTTTCTCCATTGCTTTACGAATATCTTTTGGTTTAATGTTTACCCATTTACCTGATTTATCAACGATTTTTTCTCCTTCAGAACCCATAATCTCTATAAGAGTTTCATTAATGTCTTTACCGACTTCCTCAGTAATTTTCTGTCTTTGTTTTTCGTCAAGCGGTTCCTTTGTATAGAAAAATCTGTTACCACCACATTCAGAACAGCCTTTTAATAATTGGGTGGAACCCTGCTCAAATATTTTCCCACATTTAAGACATTGATGAGGCATTTATTTTGCTCCACTACCTGAAATAATCTTAGTTTGAATCATATCACTATCTTTTTTAATCATCTTTAAAAGATTAGCGGGCCCAATAAGAGTCATACGAGGCCTTTTAGCCATACCAAAAAGTTTCTGAAGAAAAGTAGGTGTGTCTTCCCCATATCCTTCCATTTCAACTCCAATAAAAGTATCCTGTTCTATTTCCTTCATAGTTCGCTCGATAAGACCTGCTTGCTCTACTGGTGTAAGACCTTGTTCAAGTACAAGAATTTTCCCATTTTTAACTTCTTTAATTATAAAATTTAGTTTTTCTTCTGAGGTAAGACCATTGATTTTTTGTCGTGATATAAGATTGAAAGCTATATCTGAATCTTTTTTTGTCATGAAAATCTACCTCCATTTTTTCTTTCGTTTTTTACCAAAGTGTTTAATCATAGTAGAATAAAGAGTATCAGAATTGTAACCAGTTAGAGCACTAATTGGTACCACAGGATGCTGTGGAAATGCTGATTTTAGTGTCGCAGGGCTTGAATCTTCCATATCTATTTTATTTGCAGCAATAAGAACTGGTAGGTTTCTTGCCTCCAGGTTTCCAAGTATTGTAACATTAACTTGTGTGAAAGGATCTTGGGTTGAATCCATAACAAGAAGTACTCCATCTACGTTTTCTAATGATTTAATCGATTCAATAACTCCTTCTGTTGCTTCTTTTGCACGAATTTTTGCTTCTTCTTTTGTAAGACCCCAAGTGTTCATAAATTCTTTAAAATCGACCTTTGTAGAAATTCCTGGGGTATCAACAATATCCATAAGAAGCGATGAAGCACCGTTTTCAACTCTTACGTCTTTTTTCCATTTAGCACGACGAGTTTCGTGAGGAATTTCTGAAACGCTACCCATTATATCCCCGGTCCAGTCACGTAGAATTCTATTGGCAAGAGTTGTTTTACCAACATTTGGAGGTCCATAAATACCTATTTTTGCATGTTTTTTACCAAAAAGTTTTTGTAAAATATCAGAAAGTCTACCTTTTCTAAATATTCCCATCCAATTTCTCCTCCTAGTAATTAGGCGAATTTTTAAGAAAAGGTATTGTAATAATAGTTTATTAGTTTAGTGGTATTATATTTTTTTAATAAATAAAATAGATAACACATAATTCATTTTTTAATTATTAGAAATACTTAAATATAAACACATTCATTATTGGTTCCCGTAATTTTAATCCGGGAGGCGGAATAGTATGGTTGAAGAATATAAAATTAGAAAAAATTATGAAAATTTGGATTCTCTTAAAGATAAGTTAGTTACTGTAACAAACGAAATTGATTCAATTAAAAGCTCTTTTTCAAAAAACACTGAGGATTTATCAAGAATACAAAGTATGCTCAATACTGGTCATATCGAGGATATCAGTGGAGCAATTGAAAAATATGAAAGCTGTATTGCTGAAGCAGAAAAACAAAGAACAGAGGCTGCAGAAAGCTCAAAAAAATATAGCGAAGAACTAGAAAAAGAAAAAGAGCGTCTTATAAAACTATGTGATGCATATAAAAATCAGGAAGAAGAACTAAGCAGTACAGAGAGAAGAATTGCAGAATACGAAAACCGTGCTAAAACTTCTGAGGCAACACGAAAACAAATAGAAAGTGATTACACTGCAAGATTTAAAACACTTGAACAAAAACTTGCCGAGAATGAAAACAAAGCGTACCAGCTTGACGAGTACAAGCAAAAATGTGAAGAATTTGATAGCATTAAAAATAACCTTGAAACAGAATTAAATACTATAAAAGAAGAAAACGAAAGAAAAGGAAAAGAAATCAACGAGTTAAATGAAAAAGTTAGTGGATTAAAAGAAATGGAAAACTATGCTGAATACAAAGAAAAATATGAGGAAGTAACCGCTGAATATGAAAGAGAAAAAGAAAGATTAACAAAGCTTTATCAACTATACGAGGAAACTGATAATGAATGCAAAAGACTAAAAGAAGAAAATGCAAACTGGCAGAACTGATACAATCAGAACATGAATACATTCAACAAACTTTTCTCAGCTGCACCACCAGTTACCACAACAACTCAAATTTCACCTGAAAATCCAATAGACAATCCAACAATAATAAAGAAAAAGAGACACATACTTGGTAAATAATAAAAAACCTATTTTTCTAATTTTTATTCTAATTTAATTAAGCTTGTTCCATTTTCATTTTCAAAAACATATATTATGTTTTCCATATCATTTTTAACATCATCTACATGAGTAATTAAAAAAATCTGACGGAATTTACCTGATAGAGTATTAAGTGATTTCATAATGTTTTGACGACGTATTTTATCTTGAGAACCGAAGATTTCATCAAGTATTATAAAATTAAAAACTCCACCAACACGCTCAGTTATTACTTCACTTATCGCCAAACGAAGACACAAGTTTGCAAGATCTTCTTCACCACCACTGAAACGATTTATATTATAAAGTTCCCCATTATCATAAACTAAAAGATTATAGTTTTCATCTAGTTCAACTTCAGAGTATTTGTTATCTGTAAGTCGACTAAAAAAATCTGATGCATATGATGAAAGTGTTGGTCTTACACGGCTAATTAAAAAAGTCCTAAAATCACTCATAATATCTGAGAGCATACCAAGATATCTAACTGAGTTTTTTTCTTCTTTTATTTGTTTTTTGAAACGTTCAATTTCAAAGAGTTTATCTTTGTATGTTTTAATTTCTTGATTTAAAATTTTTACACTACTTTGTTTTTTTTCAAGTTCAAGGTTTAAATCAGATAAAATATCTTTTTTATCATTAAACAGGTCTATTGTTTTCTGATAAGACTCATATGTTTTATCTAGTTGTTTTTTTGTATTTTCAAATATTTTATAATCAAAAGAGATTTGCTTTATTTTTATAAACTCATTTTGTTTTTTATCAAAAAGTGTTTTTTCGTTTTTAACTTCTAAGTTTATAAGTTTAATCGTTGTATTTATTTTTTCTTTTTCACGAAGTTGCGTGTTTAGATAATTTATTTTTTTCTCAATTGCTTCCTTTTCACGAAGAATTTTTTGTTTGTCTTCTTCATTTTGTCTTATTTCAAGGTTAAAGGTTTTAATTTCTTTTTCTTTATTTTTAAGTTCATTATCAAAATTAATTATCAACACATTGTATTGCTCAGAAAGTGTACGATCACAAGTTGGGCATTTTGCATTGGGTCCAAGTTTTTTAATTTCTAGTTTTTTTGAGTTTATATCAGATATATCTTTTTGATTCATTTGAGAAAGTGTTTTTTTCTCTTGAATAATTTTAATTTTTTTTTCAATTATTTTGCTCAGTTCATCAGATCTTTGTTTTGTTTTTATATATTGTTTGTCTATTTCTTTGTAACTTTCTAATTTTTTAAATTCTTTTTCAAGGTTTTTTTGTCTTTCAAGTATTTTGTTTTTTAGTTCTTTTATTTCTTGCTCAAGTATATTTTTATTTTCAAAAAGTGTTTTTTTATCCTGCATGTTTTCTTTCTGATCTTTTAATTTTTCGTATTCTCTTTTGTTTTCTTTTAGTTTTTTTTCAGTATCTATTATTTCTTTTGTAAAATCTATAATTTTATTTTTTGATTTTTTAATTTGTTCATTTATTTCTTTTAGATTTTTTTCAAGCGTTTTGATTTCTTCTTTATAGGTTTTTTCTTTATCATTTCCTTTTTCATCTGTTAATTGGCTTGATAGTTTTTCAACAATTTTTTCTTTGTTTTTTTTATCTATTTTAATTTCTTTTATAATTTCATCAAGCGAATCAATACCAAGCATTCTTAATATAAGTGGTCGCCGTTCACTTGCATTCATGCTACTAAATGCATTGAGTTCTTTTTGTTTTGCAAATATACTTGTATAAAATGATTTAAAATCAAGACCTAGTTTTTTTTGTATGAATTGGTTTACACCATCTGCACTTGTTGCAGCTATTTTTCCATTTATTGTTGCAGTGGCATTAATTGTTAGAGTCTTACCTTTCATTTCTCTAACTATTCTATAATTTTCACCTTCGAATACAAATTCTAGTTCGACTCGACATGGATCTGTAGTGGATGTGTTTTGTCTTTTTATTTGATCAGAAGGTGTTCGTGCAGCAACTGATCCATATAAAACCCAGGCTACTGCTTCAAAAATTGTTGATTTACCTGCACCGTTTAATCCTATAATTCCTGTTACTCCATCAGGAAATTCTATTGTTGTATTTTTGAATTTTCTAAAGTTGACTAGTGTAAGATTTTTTAGGTTCATTTTCCTTCGTCTCTTGCTTGTATTTTTTCTATGTAACTAATACCCAGTTCCTGTAGCGTTTCTTTATCATCAAGGTTTTGTGCATCTATATATTTTTTAAATTCGTTTATAAGGGCATCAATTCTTGAAGAGATTGGTTGTTTTTTATTATCATCTTTTTTAATTATATTTACTTTTATTTCATAATGAATAGCGTTGTTTGTTAGTTTTCGTATTTCGTTAAAATCTATACTACGGTAAACATTTGTTGGTATGTCGTCTAGTGTTATTCTAAAAGTTTTTTCCTCTGGTTTTATTTCTTGAACTTTTTGTTTTATTTTTTTCATTATTTCTTCGATTTTTAGTCCTGTGCATTTTATTGGTTTTATATCTATCATTGGCCTGGTATTGATTTCTATAAACTTTTGTTTTAAACTTTTTTCTGAAAGTATTACTTCTATGAATCCTTTTTTTTCGTTTGCATCTGCAAATGTCAGATTTTCTGTGGCACCCGTATAAAATGCGTTTTCTGCTAGTTTTGTATATTTGTGGAAATGACCTAGGGCGATATAGTCAAAATCTCTTGAGAATATTTTTGTTGGTATTATTAGTTCGTTGAACTCATTCATTGTAAATTCTTTTACACCTGTGACGGAGCCATGTGACACAAAAATATTGTAATCAGCTGTTTTATCAGTTATTAGTTTTTTTAATTCTTCATCATATTCTTTTTTACTATTGCATTGTGGAATTGCATGAATTAATAGTTTTTTGTCTTCTATTCTAAATTGTATTTTTTCGTATTTTGAGTTATATATTGGATATACGTTTTCCAAATGATCAAAAATACTAAAGATATGACCCGTTTCTATTATTTTAGGGTGTTCATGATTACCTGATATTATTACGATCGGGATTTTATTTTTAGAGAGTTTTACTATTTGATTTATTGCAAATGTAATCGCCCGGTTGTTAGGCCTAACATTATCGAATAAATCTCCAGCATGAATTATTATATCTGGTTTGGCTTTTATTGCATAGTCTATGAATTGTTCAAAAGCATTATATATATCTATTTCACGCTGGTTTATACCATCTTGTGTAGTTTTTCTATAGGCTGAAAAACCTAGATGTGTATCTGCAACATGTAAAATTTTCATATTTATCTTTTATGGGAAAGTTTAAGTGATACTATATCGCATGCTAGCATTTCTGCATCTAGTATAGGGGCAACTGGTGGCGCGTATGCCGTTTCAAGTTTTCTTAGAGTTTCAACATTAAATCCTGCAAGTATTGCACAAGCAAATGTATCAATTCTTTGTGCAGCTTTATCACCTACTGCTTGAGCACCAAGGATTTTTCCAGTTATATCTGTTATAACTTTAACAGTTATTGGTTTGCCACCTGGAAAATATTCTGGTAAAGAGTACCCACTGTATTTACCAGCAAGAAATGAATCTTTTTCTAAAAAGCTACTTGTTAATCCTACACCTGAAATTTCAAGATCAAATATATCAGAAGTAAAAGTAAGCAGTAATCCTTTTGGTAGTTTGTATACTCCACCAGCTGCATTAATTCCTGCTGCAATTGCTTGACGAACGGCAATACTACCAAGTCCTACTAATACCGGTTTATTATTTACAAAATTTACAAATTCTGTGCAATCTCCCACCGCATAAACATTTTTAATATTTGTTTATGATTTTTCATTTACAATGATGCCTCCTGTTTTTCCTATTTTGCATCCAATTTTTTCTGCGAGTAAAACTTGTGGACGGGTACCTGTTGCAACAATAAGTATATCTGTTTGAATTGTTTTTTCCTCACCTGTTTTTTTATCTTTTATAGAAACACTTTTTATACAATTATTCGAACTATTTACCTTTGTTGCAAGAGTATCAGTATAAATTTTCACATCTGAAAAAATCTTTTCTAATAGTATCTTAGCCATATCTTCATCAAGGTTTGTCGCAAGAATACTAGGTAATGCTTCAATAACAGTGATTTTAAGACCCATTTTATACAAGTTATCTGCTATTTCAAGACCAATAAATCCTGCACCAACTATCGTTGCAGTTTTTGATTTTTTAGCATAATTTTGTATTTTTTCTGCATCATCTATTGTTTTAACGACAAAAACACCTTCACAATCTATGTTTGTAATTGGCGGAATAAAAGATTTTGAACCTGTACAAATTATTAACTCTGTAAAAGATTTTTTGATTATTTGATCTTGTTTTTTTCCATAAACAATT
This sequence comes from Thermoplasmatota archaeon, assembly GCA_022866015.1. Taxonomy (GTDB): domain Archaea; phylum Thermoplasmatota; class E2; order DHVEG-1; family DHVEG-1; genus PFL35. The sequence continues at coordinate 4,156 of JALHTX010000198.1, read as the reverse complement.
TTTTTTTCAAAGTCTATTTTTTCAACATTTGTATTAAGATGTAAATCAATTTTTTGTTTTTTGAACCATTCCTCATCAAACTCGATTAAATCATGTATATTTGGTATTTTACCAGATATTGTATAAGGAAGTCCACATTTGGAGTATTGTGGATATTTTGTTTTTTCAAAAATTGTAATTTCTGTTTTTCTATCTGTTTTTCTTGCAAACTGTGCAGCTGTACCACCACCTGCTCCACAGCCAATAATTACTATGCTTTTATCTTTATTCAATTAAAAACCCCATTTGGACTAAATGAAGTTGTTTTTTAATGTTTTTGATTTACAAAATTTATTTAAAAATAAGATAATAGAATAATAAAATAATTACAATAATTAATACTCCAAACAAAAAATATAAGTTATAATTCATAGTATTTTTTGATTTTAAGTCTTGTATTGTTTCAACTTGTTGATTATTAATTGCCATTTCAGCTTCTGAAAAAGCATTTATAATATTTTGAAAGCCAGTTTGATAATTTTTTTCATTTAAGAATTTTTCACCATTTTTATATTTATTTTCGGCTGACTCTACATCTTTTCCAATTGATTTTGCTGCATTAATTCTTGTTATACAAATATCTAGTGCGATTTCATTGATTTTATCAATATATGGTTTTGATTCATCTTTTTCATCTAGATAATCAATAGCATCCTTCATTTTTAGTAAAGTATCATAATATGTATTATTCCATAAATCTGAAATTATTATCTGGAAATCTTGCTTATTTATTGCATATTTCCATAGTTCTTGTGTTATATATGCTTGTTTTTGCATACTCGTATCAATTATTGTTAAAAAATCGGATATATCAATATTTTTACTTATTGCTTCTTTAGCTGTTTTTTCTGCTGATTTAATTTCATTAAAAAAGACGTTTTCAATTATACTAAAGTTACTTGCTAGTATGCTTTCGTTATATGAATTATATAAATCTAAAGATAGCTGCGCTGCATCTCCTTTTTTATACGGTGTATAAATATCTGTGTTGCATATATGAAATGGAATATAAATAGAGGATGATGCATGATTTGGCGCGAACCATCCCATGCTGAAAATTTCATAGTCATTTTTTGGTATTTTATAAATCGCTACTGCTTCAAATTCATATGCATTTTGACACATTCCTCTTAAGCCTTTTAGGTCTTCATTTGTTAATCGAGACCAGTTTATCATATCCCTGACTGTGATACAACCATACCGCGAATTAATATGTTTTAATATTTCTTCCTCCCATCCTTTGTAAATATTTGTTACTCTAATTTTTGCTTTATCGCCATTTATTTCAAGTAATTCTACATTTAAATAACCAGCTGTTTTTCTTTCACCAATTTGTATTTTTGTAACAACTCCCAAACTATTTGTCCTCATTATATGGTATAAGCCAACTGGTGAAATTGTAATATATTCATCACAAATCTCAGTTACTCTAACACCATATATTGAACCTAATCTAACAATACTTCTTTTTCGAACTTCTTTTTCAACAATTGAATCAAAATTTTTTGAAATTGGAAGTGTTTTAATAATTTGAGATTTCCAAAGTAATTTAGGATAATTATGTCTAACTAAAACCCCATTAGTTATTTCATCTATTTTATATCGATAAGCATCAGCTTCAACAACATATCCGGTTTCAGGACCAACAACAAACAAGTTCTCAGATATGCCAGTAGCATGAAGTTTATCTACACATTCCTTTGTCAATAAATCAACAGCTTCTCCTTCAGAATTAGCTTGCCCACAAGCATAACGAATCCAATCAAAATCATCCCATGCACTCTTTGTAGGATTAATCCATCCTGAATTTGTATCAGAATCCCCATAAGAAACTCCTGCATCAGAAAGACTCATACCAGCTTTAACAATATTAGGAATAATATCATCTACAGTTGTCACACCAATATATTTATGCTGATTTTTATAATGAATTTCTTTACCCGTCCAAGGATAATGATAATCATATTCGTAATCTTTTGGAACAAAACAAAGAACTTGTAGACCAGCTCTACTAGGATCACGGACTTTTAACAAAAGATTATAATCACCCTCAGTTGCGTCACCACATGCAATAATATCTTTACAAGCTTTAGTATTAAATGATAAAAAAATATTTAAAAAGAGAAATAACACAAATAAGATAGAAATTATTGAATATTTATTCATATAAATAATCAATAATATGCAATTAAATATATAAAAAGATTATTAAAAAGAACTATTTTTCTTTTTTTGCTGCTTTCTTTTTCTTAACTAATGTTTTTATCTTTGTTATATTTTTATTAGTTGTTTTTTTTGTTGTTGGTTTCTTTGTTTTTTTCACTGTTTTCTCTGATTCTATTTTTTCTTCTTTTTTCTTAGGTTTTTCTTCTTTTGTTTTTTCTTTTTTTTCCGGTGGTTTTTCTTCTTCGACTAGTTTTTCTTTAGGTTCTTCAGGTATTTCTATTATTTCTCCAGTCTTTTTTTCCTCTTTCTTTTTTGTTGGTTTTTCTTCTTTTTTATCTTCTACTTTTTCTGTTTCTTCTTTTTTCTTTTTAGGTTTATCTTCAATCTTTATGGTAGGTTGTGTAATAACTTCTGTTTTGTAAATTTCAATTCTTTTAACAGGATAAAGATTCTTGCAATTTTTATAAAGTTCGCTACCAAGTTTACCATCAATAATAATATTTACAAACTCTGAAAGAGTACTTTTGGTTGCTTGTTCATTTATTGTTTTTTTCATTGATTCTCTTACTATCTTTTTCTGAGAGTTTTGGATACGTTTATCTGTTGCTGCAAAAGGTTTAACACGTATTTGAGCTCCATCTCTTGTTGTAATATCATATACTCCTTCTATTTTTGATCTACGTCTGCGAATAAGTCTGCGTAGATAATCTGATGTAAGAGTATGGCCTATAAATTGAGTATGAGCATTGTTTTCTTCGACGCTTTTTACCTGAAAATATAAAACAATATGTGATTTTCTAAAATCATTTGTTAGATCCGCCAGTGACACACCTGTTATGCGGTTAATTAAATTATCAGGACCATCTGCTAGTGTATCTGCAACAGTTACATTATCAAATGATGGTGGCGCAAGTATATTATACCAGTTTTTTGCTTTCCATCTGTCTTTTACCTTTCTAGTAGTTGTTCTTGATCTTGCCTTTGCCATATTATCACTTAATTAATTTATTAAATATTATTATACAGTTTTTTCGGTAATACACTCCTTATACTTAAAATATACTGATCGAACAGTAGTTCCGAAAGTAGATATAATGTTTGTGGAATTAGACTAAAGTCAGTTTTTCAAGATGAGGTAATCGGTTTTTTTTATTATCGAATTAACAAAAACTGACAAATAACCTTGTTAAAATTCATGAAAAATACAAACTAAAACTATTCAAAACTAATTAAAAAAGGTAACAAAGAACCAATAGGCATATACACCTTATCCCCCTGGATCAATCATATACAGGACAGTTCCAAAATACTTAGAGGTGAGCAAGTGATCTTCTTTTACAATTCCAAATAAAGCAATCCAGATAAGAATATCTGCAAGAATCCACAGATTATAGAGCAATACGGAGAACATGAAGTAAAACAATCTGATGAGATAGTTCTTTGAGGTTGTCTTTGGAAGGTAGGATTGTTTTTTTACTTTGTAGCTTGATTCTATGCCCCAACGCTTACCATAAAGAAGGAATAAACGTTCTGTCAAGTTTACATCATTTTCATCGAACACTTCGTTGGTGGCAAATGCATATTTCAGTGTCTCTCCATTATCTTTTGTCTCTTGGAGTATCACCATATTGAACGTTGTATCTGCCATTACAAAATCAGTGATAACAGCTGGCGCAGGAGTAACCTCTAATATGTGTTTTACTGTAGAGATATGAGTGCAGGGCATCAGATATTTTAAATGATGGCGATGGAAGAGTTTAATAGATCCAGAATCAAAGAATCCACGATCAACATAGACTCGATTGATTTTGATACGTTCGTGCGTGTATTGAAGTAAATTCTCTAGAACTTTGTTCTTATCGTCGAAGGGTCCAACAGGCAATGCCAATAATGTAAATCGTTTACCTGGTTCCACGATGTTGATGGTAGCAAACTTGTAGCATTTGGTTGT
>JALHTX010000197.1 GCA_022866015.1 Thermoplasmatota archaeon | reverse complement strand
TGTATGTTTTTTAAGTGTTAGTCTTTCTTCATTTGTCGTTCCAATATGTATTGAGTTGTAAATTGTTCTTTTTAATAGGTTTTTGCTGGAAAGAATTTCCAAGGTTTTGATCTTTAAATCTGGTTCTATTATATCAATTGAAAAAGGTTTATTTTTTGGAATTTCTTTAAGGATAAATTCAATTATCTTTTCCAAGTTTTCTTCTTTTTTTATGAAAAAATCAGGTATAACTGGATTACCTGTTTTATTGCTAAGAATGTACATATTTTTAATTTGTTGTTTTGCAGTATCAAAACAAGGTTCTCCTTTAAAGAAAAAACCACCAAATAAAACTGTAGGAAGATTTCCTGGTTGACCACCTATTTTCACACCAGATATTTCAAATATTTTTTGTTCTTTTGTAAATGAAAACATATTTGATTATTCCCCTCTTTTTTTGATTTTTCCAAGATAATCTATAAATATTTTTGAATGAAGTGCTCTTTTATCATCAATTTTTGTAGTTTTTGGTATAATTCTAATCGCAATGTATGGTTCACCATAAGAAGATAATGACTTTTTGAGTAGTTCATCTATTTTTGTATCGATTTTTGTTTTGTTTTTTTCTCCAATAATATTTATTACTTGTATCTGTTTTTGAAAACGCTCTATTGCTTTTTCATCAAGATTTTCGATATATGGTATTGCACCAGGTGCATTTATTATCCTATGATTTTTATCTATTCCATTTTCTGAAAGGGAAATTAGCGATGAACCGGAACGATGTCCTCTTATTTCTTCGCCACATAGTAAAATATATCTTATATAAGGGTTTGAAATTGTGTTTGCTACTATTTTTTCGATTCCTATATTTTCTGTTTTTAAAGGACCATAAATAGCAACTGTATTTGGTGGGTTATATTCTATATTTAGAAGAACTACCGCAACACAACTGTTATATTTACAAGTTGTAAATTCTCCGCCCCATGGATAATATTTATTTTCCATAGTTCTCATTAACCCATATCAATTTTAATAATAATACTTTTAGTAAACCTATACGCACTTTTATAAATGTTTATCAATTACCTGATTTTAAGGGATTTTCATGGGGAAAGATAATCTTGATAATGAAATGATTGATAAACTTACAGGTGTCGGTCCAGCAACTGCAGAAAAATTACGCGAAGCAGGCTATGTAGACGTTATGAGTATTGCTGTTTCTTCACCATCTGAACTTGCTGAAGCCGCAGAAATAGGCGAGGCTGTAGCATCTAAGATAATTATGGATGCAAGAAAACAAGCAAATATTGGCGGTTTTGAAACAGGTGCGATGCTTCTCGAGAAAAGAGCTAAGGTTGGTCATCTGTCATCGGGTTCAAAGATTCTTGATGAACTAGTTGGTGGTGGTTTTGAATCACAAGCAATAATTGAGCTTTTTGGCGAGTTTGGCTCTGGTAAAACTCAGATTGCTCATCAGTTATGTATAATAGTCCAGCTGCCTAAAGAAAAAGGTGGTATGGATGGACATGCTTTTTATATTGATACAGAGAACACTTTTAGACCAGAACGTATAGTTCAAATGGCTGAAGCTTATGATTTAGATGCAGATGAAGCTCTTTCAAAGATACATGTTGCTCGAGCATATAATTCTAATCATCAGATGCTACTGGTTGATAAGGTGAAAGAACTTTCAAAAGAAGTGCCTGCTCGTTTACTTGTCGTTGATTCGCTTACAGCACATTTCAGGGCTGAATATATTGGTCGAGGTGCTCTTGCAGATAGACAGCAAAAACTCAACAAACATATGCATGATCTACTTCGATGGGGTGATTTAAACAACGGTGTAGTATGCGTAACAAATCAGGTAGCAGCAAAACCTGATGCATTTTTTGGTGATCCAACAAGACCTATAGGTGGACATATAGTCGGTCATACAGCAACATTTAGAATATACCTTCGTAAAAGTAAGGGACCTAAAAGAATTGCAAGACTTATTGATTCACCACATCTTCCAGAAGGAGAAGCAGTTTTTACAGTAAACGAAAAAGGCATCAGAGACTAAAAATCAGGAGAAAATAAAGAAAAAACTTAAATGCTTTAATAAACATTCCTGTTTCGGAGGTAAAATATGGCATATACACATAATGGTTGGACGCTTTATACGCGAGATGTAAAACTTAAAGGAGGAAGAAATCAAACAATTTATTTCTTTAGCAAAAAATCACCCAAGAGTGGTAAACCATGCGACTTACCATCTGGTTACATTGTTGGTGTAAATAAAAGAACAGGCCTTCCATATCTAAAAAAGAAATAAATTAAAGGTTAAAATATTGGCTGACTTGAAATTAGTCAGCCAAACTTCAATTTTTAATAGTAATTGTTTTTAAATATCTGTTTTTGTTTTAGAATTTCTAGTATATTATGGTTTCAAAGATAGGTTTCTTGGTAAATCCCATTGCAGGTATGGGTGGAAAAGTTGGTTTAAAAGGTACTGATGGAGTCTCAGATAAAGCAAAAAGTCTTGGAGCAAAACCTGTAGCACCAAGTAAAGCATTTGAAACACTTGAAGAGTTTTTATCCAATTATTCTCAGAGAGATGACATAGAATGGTTCACATGTTCTACGCTTATGGGTTATGATGAACTTCTAAAAGCAGGAGTAAAAAAAATTCAAGTAGTATACAGTAGTAATAAAGATAATACTAGTTCTGACGATACTAAAAATGCTTGTGAAAAATTATTAAAAGAAGATGTAGAGTTAATATTATTTTGTGGTGGTGACGGAACAGCTAGAGATATTTATAGTGTCGTTGGTGATAACATTCCTATTCTTGGTATTCCTTCTGGTGTAAAAATGCATAGTGCAGTTTTTGGTATTAATACAAGTGCTACCGCAAAAATGCTACATGAGTTTGTAAAAAATCGTCTTACTATCGGTGATGCAGAAATAATGGATCTTGATGAAGAGCGTTATCGTAAAGGAGAATGGAATATCAAACTGTTTGGTGTCGCTAAAGGTATTGTTGAACCAACGTATGTTCAAGTAGGTAAAAGTATTTTTGAATCTGTTTCAGATAACACTATAAAAGATGAACTTACTGAGCATATTGAAGATGAAATAAAAGAACATCCTAATTTTTTATATCTATTTGGTCCTGGTGGAACTATTGATTATATAGCAGGTAAACTTGGTTTAAAAAACACCTTACTTGGTATTGATGCATATTATAATGGAAAAATCATTGGTTCTGATTTAAACGAAGAAAGTATATTAAAACTTTTAGACAAATATCCTAAAATTAAAGTTATCTTAAGTCCTATTGGTGCACAGGGTTTTATTCTTGGTCGTGGTAATCTTCAACTAAGTCCGCAGGTCATTCGTAAAATAGGTATAAATAATATTATTGTTGTTTCAACACCAAGTAAGCTTGCATCAACTCCAGTTATAAGAGTTGATACAGGAGATAAAAATCTTGATAAAATGTTTTTTGAGCATGAGTTTATAATGGTCGTTATCGGTTATCGTTTGAGTAGAGTTGTAAAAATTCAAAATTAGTTCGATTTATAAAAGAAATGATAGACTTAAAAAAATTAGTCTAATCAGCTAGATTTACCAAAAATTCGAAACGGTAAAACAAATTCTTAAATATTTTAAATAAAATCATATTTGATAATTTATTTTTAGGCATACTAACCGATAATGTAGCCCAGTTGCTCTCAGTACCATTAACATCCCTTGCTTTTGCTTTGATTATGTAATTACCTTTTTCAGACCATGTATGAGTAGTCGATGCTTCTGCGCCTGATGGATATGGACCTATGCAAACCTCTTCGGCATCATCCCCCCATTTTATACAATACGTTATATTATCCCCTTCTGGATCAGTTGACACAAATTTATATTCGTATTCTGTATTCGGTTTTCCGTTAACCTCACCTGTAATAGTTGGTTTATCGGGTGGTGAATTATCAGTAATTGGTACTGCCCTGAAATCAATCCCAATATAACGTTCAAATGAGAAAATATCAACAGAGGTATCCCAGTGCTCATGCACACCCAAAGAATGATCTAAATATTCACCATCACCCTCTGGATCATACTCATTAAGAATTGGTTCTGCAGATTGATGAAGATAATTCTGAGAACCCTCAATAGGATTTGTTCCTTCAGTATATAAAAAATCATACATCACAGAGTCAATTGCTACTGGGTCCTGCGAGAAAAACAAACTATTAGCCCAATCACCATTAAATGGGTACATATTAAATTTTGCTATTGTTGCATGATCAATCTTTGTCGAAAAGATACCATCGCCAAGATAAAGAATTGTTTTACCCCCAAGATGTTCATGCGCAAATAAATCAGTTTGAATAGTAGGATTACCCATAATCAAACCAGACTCATGATAAGGATGAACTTCAAACACATCTTCAATAAAAGTGCCAAAAAAGTTTTTACCAGATAGAGTCACACCATTTTGAATAGGATGACGCTTCATGATAGGCATATTAATCAAATAATCAGCTTCCGTCACAACAGTCGGAAGAGTCCTATATTTACATGTACCTTCTGGATCTTCAGCTAGATATACACGGACATCGCTGGCTGCAGCTTTTCCACGACCCGAGGCTAGGCCCATACTATCTACATAGTTTACATCTGGAAACTCAGGAATAAGTGTAGAATCAGGATAATATTCATAATATAACCTGTTATAAAACCAGTTAGCCATAGGGCGAGATGCATCAAATATCGTGATGTCACTTTGGTTTACTCCAACAACATATATAAGTTGTTTGAGCAAAGATTTAACAACATACGGACTTGCATCACGTTCATTATCCTCAGCTTTATAATCACGATAACCACCTGTTTGCCAGCAATTATTTAGATTAATTTTAATTGCGATTTTTTCACCGGCTTGATAGCTGATATTTCCTTTCCCATGCTGCTCATTGAAATATTTAAATAAAAAATCCCATGCCTCTAGATCATCATCTGTTCCTGCAAGATTTTGTAATCCATAACTTACCATATTATCCAAAACATACTGATTATTATTCTCAGCATACCACCAATAACCAGTTAATTCTTCTTCAGTTGCATTAGGATCCCAAACCCATACAACACGACCAGGATTAGCACCAGTTGGAACTCCAATTGGATCTTTGGCTGTCAGAGTCCAAATTTCAACTTTCTCCTTTTTATTTATAAAAACATCTGCATAAACATTACTTGTAACAGAAAAAATGAGAATACATGCAACCAATAAAACAGGTACATAGGCAACAGTCTTATATCTCACATGTTTAACCCAAAGACGAAGACCAAAGAAAACACTGCTCCAAAGGACACCCCAAAATGTTATATAACCCAATGCAAGACCAAGAGCCATCTGCTGGCAAGGATAGCGAATTCGGTCAGGTTTAGGTAAAACTCTTATTAGAAACCATATTAAACAGGCTATACCTACAAGGTGAAACCATATCCCCTTAATATTTTTCATATTATGCAAAATCTTTCTTTTGAATCTATGCATAGAAAATTTTATATCAAGAAACTCCGCCATGATTAACATAAGTTAATTATTTATTATATTAAAAACTTTACTATACCTATATAGTCAAAATTCAAAAACTTTTAATAGAGCAATATGTTACCTAAAAAAATTCATTGAAAACAAGATGATTATTATGGAGGAAGAAATTCTTATGAAACGAAATCCAACAGCCTTTTTAAAAGAAGAATACGAAGAACTTGTAAAAAACAATTTTGACTGGAAATTAAGAATGTTAGAAACCGGTTCAACACCGCATTCTATAGTAGATGGCAAAAATGTAATAATGCTCTGTTCAAATAACTATCTAAATCTTAGTAATCATCCAAGGCTGATAAAAGGAGCAATAGATGCTGCAAAAAAATTTGGAGCAGGAAGTGGATCAGTAAGAGGTATTGCTGGAACAATGAAAATACATATTGAAGTTGAAAAACGCTTAGCTAAATTTAAAGGAACAGAGTCATCACTTATATATCAGACAGGTTTTGCTGCAAATTCAGGGCTTATCCCTCAACTTGCAGGTAAAGACGACATAATTATTTCAGATGAATTAAACCATGGAAGTATAATCGATGGTGTTAGACTTACAAAGACAGATCGTGCAGTGTATAAACATAAAGACATGGGAGAGTTAGAAAAAATTCTTATTGATGCAGATAAAAAATATAGAAGAATACTAATTATCACAGATGGGGTGTTTTCAATGGATGGGGATATTGCACCAATGGATAAAATCGTAAAACTAGCTCAAGAATATGGTGCAATGACTTATGTTGATGATGCTCATGGAGAAGGTGTAATAGGACCTGATGGCAGAGGAATAGGTGCACATTTTGGACTTGAAGGAAAAATCGATGTAGAGATGGGGACATTTAGTAAAGCTTTTGGAGTGGTAGGCGGACTTATTGCAGGAAGTCAAGACCTTGTAAACTTTGCTTATAATAAATCACGTACCTGGTTGTTATCAGGTAGTCATCCACCAGCTGTAGCAGGAGCTCAACTTGCTGCTATAGATGTACTTGAAACTGAACCCCA
>JALHTX010000196.1 GCA_022866015.1 Thermoplasmatota archaeon | reverse complement strand
TCGACTGTTTTGGTACAAATAAAATCCCTATTGATAAAATTGAGGATTTAGTTCGTGAGTTTTTCCCACTTAAACCAGGTGACATAATTAGGCATCTTGATCTTAAAAGACCTATATATCATAAAACTGCAGCATATGGTCATTTTGGTCGAGAAGAGCCTGATTTTAAATGGGAAAAAACAGATAAAGCTGAGATTCTCTATAAAGCGGCAGGTTTGAAAAAATAATTTTTTCTTATCTTTTTATTTTTCGTTAGTTATAAGTAGTTTTTAGTAGTTATTATATTTGTGATTTTTAGAAGAGAAAAAACAGGCAATTGGTTCTATGTAGGAATTGCAATTTTTGTTGTAATATTAATATTATTAACTGCATTGTTTAGTACAAACACTTTAATCAAGGCATATGTTGATGATCATTTTCTGGTTAATGGTTGGCTTGAATCAGGCGATCGAAGTTATAATGAGCAATTGTTTGGACTTGAAAAACAATCTACTTTTAAATACATAGTTGGTAGTAGTTCTGATGAAAATTATACTGCTTTTTTAACAGTTACAAGTATTAAAACAATTTTTATGATTAATGAGCAAGAGCTATTAGATAAAACAATTGAAACGATTTATAATGCGGCTGGAGCAAGAAATATTACTATTAATAATTCTTCAAAATTTGCCAGTTCAAGATTTCTAAAAAATGGCCATAATACTTTGTTTATTGTGTTAAATGGTACACAAAAAATAAGTGGTTTTGTTGAAAAAGTAAAGATAATTGGTGAAACATGGAATTGTGCTTACTCAGGTACATCAATTATATGTATAGGTGTTGCTCAGACTACCGATGTTAAAAATGGTAATAATTCTGAAAATTTTATTCACTGGGCTAAAATCACTAGTGATGAAAAAGGAACATTTAATGAAATTTATAATTATAATAATTATATTGACTCAAATGGACTAATATTTAATGTTAAATGTCATTGAGAAGTTATTTTTATAGTTCTTTCAGCTCTGCTTTTTGTAGTTTTTTACCAAGAGGGCAGCTAATTTCTTCAAAAATTTTTACTATTTCATAGTTTTTATCTTTATTTAAACTGATTTTGCATATTTCATAGTTTTCACAGCCTATACTTTCACAAGGTTTTTTGTCAAAAGTTGTTTTTTCACCTTCCCCGTATTTTTTATCAATACTTGTCATTATAGGTAGTTCTATTACTTCTACAACTACTGCAGATCCCTCATGAACATTACAGCTATGTTTTTTATCTCTTATTTTGGTTATTTTATATTTGCGTCCAACTTTAAGATTAAAACAAACAGTTTTTAGTTTGCAATTACGACAATCATTATTTGGGCCGATGTATGTAAATTCCATGTCTTCTTCCGCTATTTTTTCTCCTATTAGTGTTACTAATGTCATTTTATATTACACCTGTTGTTTTTGCAAGTTTTTTTGCTGCATCTTCGGTAAGACCTGTTTCACCTAGTATTGTGTATCGTTCTGGTCTTATTTCGTGTGCGCGAATTAGTGCTTCTATTATTTTTTTCTTGGAAACACCTAGTTCTTCTGATGATGTTGGAGCACCAATTTTTTTAAGTGTTCTTTTTATTAGTTCCCAATCTCCGCCATGAAGATATATCATCATTATTGCCCCTACACCGCATTGCTCTCCATGTAAAGGTTTTTTGTATCTTCTGCCTTTTAGTAGTATACCTGGCCCTAGATGATCAAGCATATGTGAAAACATGTGTTCTGCACCTGATGCTGGACGAGTATTTCCTGCAACACTCATAGCAACCCCTGATACAATCATTGCCTTGACACCTAGCCATACTGATTCTTCTGAAGCAGGTCTTATATCATCAACATTTTGTATTAGCATTTCAGCAGCTGTTCTTGCCAGTACTGCTCCGTGTGTACTAAATTCCTCACCTTTGAGTCTGTGTGCAAGTTCCCAGTCCATTACTGCAGATATATTTGATATTACATCTGCACAACCACTTGCAAGCATTTTATATGGTGCTTTCATGATTATTTTTGTATCAGCAAGTACAGCAAGAGGCGAGACTGCTGTTTTTGAAACAGCACCTTTACTGTGTTTTAATGAGGCTCTTGGTGATGCTATTCCATCGTGTGCTGCTGATGTTGGAACACTTACAAAAGGTTTTTTAAGCTCATATGCGGCAAGTTTTGTTACATCTATTACGCTACCGCCTCCAACTCCTAATAATAATTTTATATTATTTTTACTTGAATAATTTATTACATAATTTACTTCATTTACTGTTGGTGCTGAAACAACTACTTCTTTAACATTGTAGTTTGCTTTTGAAAGTATTTTACGAATTTCATCACCTGATAGCTTTTTTGTTTTTTTATCATCGACTACTAAAACATTGTCTCCACTGCCGATTCTATTACATAGTTCTGCTATCTGTTGAGTAGCATTGTGTCCTATTATTATTTCTCTAGGAAATACCATTGTTTTGGATTTTGTAAATCTTTCCATAATAGAATGAGTGAACCACGGGTTTAATATATTACTTTTTTGCTCGACCGTAGGTTAATTATAATTACCCACTCCTGTAGCCCCTTCGAGATATTATTATCTAACCAAAAAGATTATATTCATTTAAACATTAACCTTATATAGTAATCAACCCTAACTAATGGTTCTGAATAGTTAGAGGTTTATAATAAGCAAAAAAGGAGAATAATTATGAAAAAAAATAACATCGTCTCAGCGGAAGCTGGGAATAGTAACCTTTTGCCTGAACAAGTAAAAGTTCTGCAAAATTATCATAGGGATAATGTTCTAAATAGCCTTTCTGAGGCTACTTGTCATAATAAGATGAAGGATATCACTTTGTTCGCAAGAGCTGTAAAAAAGTCATTTAACCAAGTTACTGAGGAAGATATTAAAAGTTACCTAAGTGAACTGAGTAAAAGAGTACAAGATAATACACTATCAGTTAAAAAAAGTGCTATAAAGAGTTTCTTTAAATGGTTCTACAAAACTGATGACTACCCAGTTATTGTTAGATGGATTAAAACAGGATACGCAAAATCCAAACATAGAATGCCAGAATCCATACTAACACCTGATGATATAAAAGCACTTATAAATTCAGCAAAGACCGTTCAACATAAGGCAATTATCGCTGCACTATATGATACAGGGGTACGTATCGGAGAATTTTTAAATATGAACATTAACGATATTCAATATGATGAAAACGGGGCTTTTATCTTTGTGAACGGTAAAACTGGTCAAAGGATGGTTCGATTTATTCATTCGCAAAAATACCTATCAACATGGCTAGAATATCACCCTTACAAGGACAAAATAAAGACAAACAAACTAGCAAAATACCCACTTTGGGTATCAGATTCAACATGTTCAAAAGGACAACGACTAAGTCAAAGTGGAATATCTGGTATAATACACTATATTGCTGATAGGACAAGTATCAATAAAAAAATATCGCCTCATCAGTTTCGGCATGCTCGTTTAACTGATTTAGCAAAAAAGGGCATTAACGAACCTGCTCTTAAAATGATTGCAGGATGGGTTGGTAATTCTAATATGCCCGAAATCTACATTCACCTATCAGGTCGCGATGGAGTAAACCAGTTGCTTGAGGCTGAAAAAAATGGTTATGTAAAACCTAACGATGTTGATAACCCATTAAGACCAGTTGAGTGTCCCAGATGCAAATTTGAAAACGGTTCTGCGCTACATTATTGTGGCCAATGCGGTATGCCCCTCGATGAAACAATCTTAATTAAAACAACCAATAGTTTTAATGAAATACTTAATGACCCATTAGCAGTGTTATATGGATTGAAGGAGGCATATGAAAATT
>JALHTX010000024.1 GCA_022866015.1 Thermoplasmatota archaeon | reverse complement strand
GATAAAAGCGGTTCAGGGCTATAATTATCTAGCCAAATTGGAACAGAATACTTGACATATGCTTTAATTTCCCAATCATTTGATGTTATTTGGTCCATGTCTGGTTTAAAAACCGTCATAGTCCTGTCATCAAAGATCGTCTTGTGTCTACAAGATATTGTTGCATCCCCTAAAACGGCAAATGTAACCGCATCAGAAGAAATGTCTTTTCTACTATCATTCTTTAATAGTATTTTATAAGCGTCTTGTATGTTCATATCAACCAACCCCCTTTAGCTATGCCCGTACATTCCTACTTTTGATAAATCTAATCTTCCCAAGAAAAATTGGTCAGTGTTATTTAATTCTGTTATAAAATCTAACACGAATTTTGCATCTGCAATTAATGAAGGAAGAGAAATATTTTGTACATTAGTAGCCTTGATAGTCCTGCCATCTGGAAAAACTGTAATTCCTGAAATATATGGGTGATTAATTGATACAACAATAAATCCATTACTTACCAGATCTTCTATTAAAGATGTATATATTTCGTAATCACCATCATAACCTGGTGAAAAAATAATGACTGGAAATTGATTTGGATATGATGCAATTTCAGCATTAATAATTCCATGAGGTTGCACAAATTTATCAGCAGTTTTTGGAATTGTTATCAAAGGGATAGGGGATCTACCCATTAACCATTCAAACGTAATTAAATCCATATATTCGATTTTTTCACCAGTGGTATCTTTATCTATTGGATACCATAATTGAACCATAAGTTCTCGGAAATCATTTGGATCATCTTCAGTAAATTCTTCTAACCTGTTTTCATCAATCAAATGAAATTTTTGAATTCCTATATTATAAGGTCCAGTTAAACCTGGCATAAAAGAAGCTAAAAATTCTCCTGAAACAAAGATTTTACCTAGTTTAATTGAATTAATGTTTGTTGAAAAATGAGTATTGTTATAAGTTATTTTTCCAAAAAAATATGATAATATTTTAGATTCTTCATTTGTAATTTTTCCTATAATTATTGTATTTATAAAAAATCCTTTGACATATCCTTTTTCATCTAACAATTGCCATTGACCTATAAAAGTTCCTATATCTGATGTTCTACCTTGTTTTATAATACCATTAATTTGACCTTGTTCATTTTTGTTCTCCATATTACAAGTTCCTGAAAATGTGCCATCTTGCCATTCATAAATATTATTTGGATAATTTACTTTGAACTCACTTATATCATCTTTTTGTTTTTCATAATAAGTATTAAGATTATACGCTGATGATAATGGTATAATAGTCAACATTATTGTAAACAATACAGATAAGATTATTTTTTTCATAGGATTTATTTTCATCGTATTATTTTATATCATTATTATAGATATAAAAGTTTTTAATTTAAATAATAAATAGAATATAATTATAAGTATTAGATAAAACATTAATTAATTGTTGCAAAAAATTTTTAGTCTTTTAAATGCTTTTAATTTCTCTTTATCACCAATCTTTGACTGATTTATTCCTTGTTTTATAAATTCAGTCGATTCATCCATAGATTTTCTATCCACAGGATATGGTAAACCGTCTTTACCACCAACTGTAAACGTATATTTTACAGGATCGTTCCATGATGGTTTATCTCCATAAATCAAATCGGAAATAAGTGCTAGAGCTCTAACAGTTTTAGAACCAACACCTTTTAAAGATAATAATTCTTCATAATTTTTTGGTTGAAAATCATAAATTTCTCTCATTTTATTCCAATTAATACTACGAGGCATATCAAGACATATAACATGTTTAGAATGATTATTAGAACCATTACATTCATCCAAAGTAGTCTGTGTTTTAAGTCGGGTAAGCGACACCCAATCATTAACAAGATGACGAGGATGCTCACAAACAAGATCTACGCAAGTTTTTTGTGAAGAAATACTATCTCTAGATACCATATTTAAAACATTATCAACTTTTTCTCCAATAATTGAGTTATGTGGATCTATAATAAAACTATCAAAACCTGAAAGCCAGTGATACCTACGAGCATATTTTATATCAGAGTTCATGCCCTGTTGTATAACTGCCCATTTACCATTTTCTGTAAATAAAAAAACATGATGATACAGATTATAGCCATCCTGTATCGCAGTATTATCTACTTTTGCACTCATACGACTAGAATATTGTAGTTCTCTTATTTTTGAATCAGTAAAATTAAATATTTCTCCTATTTCGTCTATTTGCTGAATTGTTTTTCTTGACGCTTTTCCTTTGCCGCCTGCTATTGCTAAACCATATTCTTCAGGTTTAATTGCCTCCTTGAGAGCACCACATGTAACAGTGGTACATCCTGAACTATGCCAATCAAACCCAAGTACACATGATAAAGATTGAAACCAAAAAGGATCAGAAATACGCTTCAGAAATTCATCTTTTCCATATTCATGAATAATTACTTCGATAATTCCTTCAGAAAGCTTCACCATTCTTTTAAACAACCATTTAGGAGCAGTCCCACCATGCAATGGTAGATTTGCAACACCTGTTCTAACCATAATAATTCCAAAGTGTAAATTGTAGATTATAAAGTTTCTAAGAGTTAATTAAAAGTATTATTGAGTTTTGATATAATACCTCTGAATACTTTCAATGACCTCCTTTTCAGGTATATAAACATGAAGAACGTATATGGTATTAGATTGACGATAAGATACGGGGGACATGCCAGCACCCTAAGATAGCTGGCATTTCTGCCAATATTTAGATTTAATATCTTGCATCCCAAATCCCATCCTCTCCTCTTTTTTCTTTTATGATACTTTTTTAATATCACCACTTGTATTCACATAGTTGCTTATGCAAAAGCAGCTATCCTCATTTGATATCTATGTAATTGTAAACGAACTAAAAAATCTCAAAGATGGCTACATAGAAAAAATCTATCAACTTTCTCATGACGAGATACTAATTAAAATAAAAAATATAAATACAAAAGAAAAAGAACAGATTTTTATAAGAAACGGAGAACTTATTTGTCTTTCAGATAAGGATTTTGAAACCCCTGAAAAACCCTCTAGTTTTGCAATGGCTCTTAGAAAATATCTAATGAATGGTAGAATAATAGATATAGTTCAACATGAGTTTGATCGCATAATCAAAATTATAATCGGTAAAAAAGAAGGAAATTATATCCTTGTTTGTGAGTTTTTTTCAAAAGGAAATATTATACTTGTAAATCCTGATGGAAACATTATTGTCCCACTTGTCAGAGAAACCTGGGCGTATAGAAAAGTAAAAGGCCGCGAGCAATACCTTCTACCACCCTCGCAACTTAACCCTTTCATTCTTAGTTTTGATGAATTTAAAAAACGTTTCAAAGAAAGCACAAGTGATATTGTTAGAACACTTGCTGTAAGTATCAATCTAAGTGGTGGAATAGCAGAAGAAATATGCATACGAAGCAATATTGACAAAAAAACTTTAGTTGAAAACGTTAATGATAAAACTCTATCAAATATTTTTGAGAATATACAAAGTTTTCTAGGGATGTTTAAAGATAAAAATTTTCAACCTGTTTTAGTTAAAAAAGATGAAACAATAGTAGATATATTACCATTTAAATTTGAAAAATATAATGATGCAAGCTTTGAAAAAATTGATAATTTTTGCAAAGGTCTGAGTTTTTTTATCACGAAAAAAGAGGTAAAATCAGAAAAAGATACGCATTTTGATAAAATATTAGGCAAACTTGAAAGACAACTTTTGCAGCAAAAAGAAGCAACAGTAATTATTCAAAAACAAATAGATGAAAAAAAACGTGAAGGAGACCTTATCTACCTTCATTATCAAGAGATTGAAGCACTTTTATCTGAAATTAAAGGAGTATTTATTCTCAAAGAAAAAGATGAAAAAATAAAAGAGATAAACAATAAAAATATTGTTAAAATTTTTGATCCTGAGGAAAAATTATTAATTCTAAATTTATCTGATACAACAGGTAAAATTTTTGAGGTTAAGATAAGCTTTAGAATTTCTGTTTCAGAAAATGCTGAAAAAGCATATGATGACAATAAAAAACTTAAAAGTAAACTTGCGGGTGCTGAAAAATCTATAAAAAATACATTAGAAGAAATTGATAAAATTAAAAAAAGAAAAAAAATAAATGAAAAAGAACCTGAAAAACAACCTGTTAAAAATAAAAAAATTTTCTGGTTTGAAAATTATCGCTGGTTTATCTGTAGTAACGCAAATCTAGTAATTGGTGGCCGTGATGCCAAAACAAATGACAAAATCGTTAAAAAATATTTGACAGAAGGAGATAGATACGCTCATGCAGATGTACAAGGTGCACCAAGCATTATTATTAAAAATAAGAATATTTCTGATAAAGAAATTCAGATAACAGATAATATCCTAGAAGAAGCTTGTATTTATGCAGCAAGTTTCAGCAAAGCCTGGAAACAGTTTGTTGAAGCTTCGGCATATTGGGTTTTACCAGAGCAAGTAAGTAAAACACCTCAAAGTGGTGAATTTGTACCACATGGAGCATTTATCATACGTGGAAAACGTAACTATTACAGATGTAAACTAGAACTAGCGGTTGGTGAAATAGAGTTAGATAATACTAAAAAAATTATGTGTGGACCAATCTCGGCTATTAAAAAATGGTCAAAAAAATATGTTGTTCTGGTTCCAGGGGATACTACAAAAATTGATATCGCAAAAAGACTAAGCAGGCTATTCGATGTAAACGTTGATGAAGTAGATCGTGTAATACCCGCAGGTGGTTCAAAAATTATTGATAATATTGGTGTAAAATTATGAAGATTATCTTTAAAGATTTAAAACACGGTGAAATCAAGCTTTTACCTGAAAACCTTGATGACATCTGGCATTTATACAACATTATAGAAATAGATGATTTAGTTAGAGCTGTTACTTTTAGAACCACTGAAGATGATAAAGATGATAAAATCCGGTCTAAAAAATCAGAAAAAAAACGTATGAAACTAGGGATTACCGTATCAGAAGTTAAATTTCATGAGTTTTCAGATAGATTAAGAATTCATGGGACAATTGTTGAAGGCCCGCAGGATCTTGGAGCTTATCATACATTAAATATCACTGGAGACTCTATGGAACCACTTTCAATTGTTAAAAAAAATTGGAAATATTATCAAATTAAAAGAATTGATGAAGCAGTAGAGCAAAGAAATGAGCCGGTTGTAACATTTGTATCCCTTGATGAAGACACTGCAACAATTGCAGTACTGCGTCAAAGCGGCATACAATACATCGCAGATGTATCCTCTAAACGTTCTGGTAAAATGTATGATTCACCTGATACTGTTAATAGTTATTTTAGTGAAATTATTTCTATCTTAAAAACAACTAGTAAAACAGGTGCAAATCTAATTGTAGTAGGTCCTGGTTTTACTCGTGAGCATTTTGTAAAACATGGCCGTGAGAAAAACCCAGAGTTATTTACCAAATATTATGCGCATAGCACAGGTCATGCTAGTATGAATGGTATACAAGAAGCAATAAAAACAGGAATTGTAAAACAAATAACACAGGAAAACAGAGTCGTTTTTGAAACCGAACAAGTTGAAAAACTCTTTGAAGAAATAAGAAAAAATGGTCTAGCAACCTATGGACCCACAGAAGTAGAGCAAGCATTAAACAGCGGTGCAGTTGAAAGATTACTTATAACAGATAAAGTAGTCCGAACAAAAAAAGGAGAAAAAATATTAGATGTTGCAAAACAAAACAACAGTAGTTTTACAATAATAAATACAATGCATGATGCAGGTAAAAAAATAGATGGAATAGGAGGCGTCGGCGCCCTTTTAAGATTTAAAATATAAAAAAAAGTTTAATGAAAACCTATGTAGTTTGTACTAACATAAGATATTGAACTATAACCTGATTGTATAATTGTTTCTTCGTACCCGTCATCGCTATTAGAATTTTTTACTTCTTCTAGCTGGTAATCATAATGGTTAGCTGTTATTTCTATTGTAAAACTATCTCCACTAAGTTTTTCAATAATCTTTTTTCTTATTCGTACCTCGCCATATTTAACTGAAACTTCTATTGTATATTTTTGAGTCAACCCTGTTTTTGATAAGTTTTCGGCAAGTTTTTCTCTTGCATCATTTATATCTTTTGCAATTATTTGACCAATATCCAAAGCTTTTGAACCAGGTATATTTAGAGTTTCGTTGCCCATACCAATAATTTTTGTTGTAAGTACTTCGGTTTTAGCTTCATCATAAACAGTAACTGTTATTGTGTTTTTTCTAGATTCCTTGAAGAATAAACCACGGTCGTTATCTTTATATTCGATATAAATGTCAATACCTTCGAGGTTGTCGGAAGTTACTTCAAATGTACCAGTGTAGGGTTTTTTGTTTGTCATTGTGTAATCAGTATTATCTAATGTTAATGAACTTGGATTAGTTTCAACGGTTACATTATAAAGAAACATTTCTTTTACAGCTAATTTTACTTCTGGTTTTTTTTCAGTATATAAAATTACACCAATCGCTGCTATAATTAGTATTACAACTGCGACTAAAGCAATTATTTTATCACTTTTTTTCAAATTCATTAATTTCACCATGATAATTTTATAAATTAAATCTTATTTTTCTATAATATTAAGTATATTTATGCCTTTATTAAATTTTCCTCTATATTTATAAATATATGCCTTTAATTAATAATATTTAAAAATTTTTATTTTTTATAAACATTTTCTCAAAAAGTTATACATAAATCCTCACCACAATTACTACATTTACCTTTATCTAAACCAACGGTTTTTGTAGAAAAACCAACCCTTTTTACGCAAATATTACCACATTTAGGACAAATGGTATTCTCATAATCACCATTTGAAACATTACCAAGATAAACATAAAAAAGACCAATTTTCTTTGCAATATTAAAAATATTAATCATAGTATCCATAGGAGTTGGAGGAACATTTAACATATTATAATCAGGGTGAAAACGACTAAAATGAACAGGAACACTATAACCAAGTTTTTCAACAACCCACCTACAAAAAGCCTCAACTTCTTTTTCTGAATCATTATAACCAGGTATCACCAGATAAGTAAGTTCGAGATGAATACCAAGCTCTTTTGTCAAAATACATGTATCTAACACAGGTTGCAACTTGGCTTTACAAACCTTTTTATAAAAACTTTCAGTAAATGCCTTAATATCAATATTTACTGCATCAAGAAAACTAGAGATCTGGCGAAGAGGATCTTCAGAAATATAACCATTTGTAACATAAACAGTGTACAAACCTTGTTTTTTAGCAAGCTTTGCAGAATCAAAAGTAAACTCATACCAAATACTAG
>JALHTX010000195.1 GCA_022866015.1 Thermoplasmatota archaeon | reverse complement strand
TGAAACCTGGCGCAAAAAAACGTGGAAGAAAGCCAAAGGGAGGTAAAATTATTCAACAAACATTACCAGTTTTTGAGCAAAAGGAAAACAAGCCAAATATTATTTTGCATTTAAAATGTTGTTTAAAGGATTTGCAAACAACTGGAGATTATAACTCAAACTTTACATGTTCAAATATTGACTCTTTTCAATTTTCTGGTACAAACGACCTATCTTATGAGATTATTAATAAACCTGACGAAGCGTACTTTTTGAATAACCCGCAGGCAGAGTGTTCTAATACTACCAATATAACAAATCTTTCAACTCCGGCAAACTTATCGTATGCCGATGTTCAACAAGATGATGCATGTGAAACCAAGGAGATCTGCTCTAATGTTACGTATATGTTGCCAGTCTGCTTCACCATCATCACCTATGCCACTACCTTCATTTGATCCTATTCCAAGTCCTTTTTTATACCAATTAAGAAGTAGATTAGGATTTTTTTCATAATTTAATGTTCGATTAATCATTGTATTTAAATGAATAGCGTTTTGTGCAGAAAATCTTCCTACAAAAACTTCTGGATAACTATCTGAACCTGATATAAATCCATAGCTTGGATCAGATGCAGATCCACTAACAGTTAATGTAGGAACCTGAGCTATATCACCTACTAATAATACAAATGTTAATCCATAAGTATTATAATAATTTACAATATAATTTTTTATATTTGTTGCTGTTCCACCAGCGACTGATACATTTACTATTTCAGTTGGAACTCCCTTCATATTTTTCCAATTAACTAAAGGTTGCATATCATCATAAAAATCATCATAGCATATTACGAGCATGTTTCCTTCTTCAATGATTGGAGTATAACTAAAATCTCCAAAATTATAGAAAATATTTTTATAAATGTTTATAAAAGAGTTAGATCTTTTTTCATTATTTGGGTTAGGTTTTAAAACATTAATATCTCCAGGTCCATCTGGTATTAATTCGATTTGTATTGAATTATAGACTCTAAGAGTTTTTTTCACAGGATTATACTGAAAAGGATTAAAAACTATGGTTTGCCCTCTGAAATCTCTTAAAATAAATGGATCTCGAATTTCAACAATATCTTTTGGATACCAAGTGTCTTGATTATATATGTCTCCAAATTCAAAAGGAATATTCTCAGGTGAATTTGACCTGATAATATTTCCTTTAGAAGGAACAATATTTATTTTATTTATAGTATCATAAGATGCCTCATTGATTTTTACTATCATTTTTTTATCATTAGGTATAATAAAACTCCTGCATATATTTGGAAGATCAGGGTATCCTTTTTTTAGAATTTGGGATTCCTCTCCAATTGAAATTGTATAATAAAACTTATAATCAATAATTTGAAGTTTTTTATTATAATTATTTATTTGTAAAGATGTTTGAATTTTTTCACCATTTTGAACATATGAAATTGTAAAATCTTCATTTGGATTTTCTCCAAATAAAGATGTATTTTCAATAAGATTTTCTTTCAGTAAAGGTTTATGATTTATAGTAATATTAAAGCCTGAAACAATTGGTAAAAAACCTGCTAGTATTAATGCTATAGATATGATTATTATTTTATTTTTCTTCATCTTCATAATGTTATCCCC
>JALHTX010000194.1 GCA_022866015.1 Thermoplasmatota archaeon | reverse complement strand
CTAGCAGCGTTTGCAGGTGAGTTTATCTATATTGGAGCTGTCAACTTACTACCAGAAACATATAAAAATCCTAATTGGAAAACAATTTTCACTACAATAGTAGGTGTTTTATTGATTTTCACGCTTACGTCTGTAATTTAGATTAGATTTTGATACGCTAAAGAACGATTTTATGTATTTTATGATATGAGAACTGAACCTCTGGTACTCATTCCCGCCCCCGGCATGCTATTTATTTGCATGAAATATGGTTTTTGTTTATATACTAGAAAAAATCAAAGCTTTTTTTACTCCAATTACAAAATAAAAAAAAGATTGAGAGTTTTACTTTTTATTTTCAGACTCTATACCATAATAAGTTTTCGTAATAATTTGAGCTACCTGTGGTCAGTATCTCTCGAATAATATTCTCAGTTGTTTTTCCAACACCTCTGATGGTATCTAACTTATGAAGCATATTTGACAATGGTTCTTTAATTTGTGAGAGTTGGTATGCAGCATATCCGAATGGTGATTTTTTCCCTTCAAGTTTCAACAAATAGTCAATATGTTCCAATATTACGATGACCAGATCGTTTTCACTTAGTATATCCTTAAAAAGTTCTGGCGGGATTCTTTTAGGTATTTTATAATGTTTCATGAGAATATGATATGATAAATTTAATTGGTCATAATATTCATGTACCGCTTGACCCCATTTGTCTGCTTTGTAAATCATGTGATATTCTGGTATAAGTTTAGGATAATATTGTTTAAGGATATTCAAAAAATATTCTTTTTGTTTTCCTTCTTTGAGTGTCATCCCACCAAAGATGATAAAATCAATTCCTACATCTTTGGCATCCTGAATTGTTTTTTCCATTACAGCTTTTGTATCTGTAATAAAAGGTATAACTGGTAACAGAAACATTCCACAAGCGATACCTTTATTTTTAAAAAAAGAAATAGTTTCAAGACGTTTAATTGGTGAAGGAACACCTGGCTCAAATACCCTACTAATCTTTTCATCTGTTGAAGAAAAACTAAAACTTACAATTGCTCTATTTGTTTCATTAATCTCTTCAAGAATATCTGCATCTCGTTTTACTAATGTTGATTTTGTGAGAATATGAACAGGTAACTTTTTTTCAGAAAGAAGAGATAGTGTTTTACGAGTCAATTCGTATTTCTCCTCAATCGGTTGATAACTATCCCCGACTCCACCACCAACCATAACATATCCTCGTTTGAATGGTGTACGTTTTCGTTTAGGGTCTAACTCACGACGTAAAACCTCAATAGCATTGATTTTTACTGAAACATCACTACCAAACTCATCTTCGACATAGTATCCTTCTGCTCTTCCATCACAGTATACACAATTATTCATACAACCTCGATAGAGATTCATCCCATATCTTGAAAGAAACCATGAATCTATTTTCTTATGCTTACGAAGAATCGATTTTGCTTGTATTTCTTTAACAGTCAGAGTATTACACCTTCAAAGGATTTCCATTTAATCAAGTATTAAACTTTATTCTTATATTTTTATGTCATGGTTTTAAATCAAAGTTGTTAATCGATTTAACAACCTCTTAATGCACCGACTATTAAATCATTTAACATACGATGCCTTATAACGATATTTATCAATAAAAGCCTAAGATCGCTGTATAAAAATATTCGCTGAAGCATAATCAATCTATCTTAAAAGTTGGAGTTTGACTTTTAGAAGTTAGACCAGGCTCCTGCTTGCTTGGGATTAAACGTATCTTAAATGCTGAGCCTGCTCCATTAGAGATGGAGCTGAGGCCTGCGTGCAGAGATGATTCTCGGCTTGAATGAAAACCTGCCGCCTCTGCTTCAATTGAACTAAGCATATAAATTCCAATTAAAAAATATGGAGTAATTGTAGAGCTTAATTCTATGCCTGCTTTTCACAATCGAAAATCCAAAAAAAATTATACTCATTCCGGCATTCAAGCAGGCAAAATTTTCAATTGAACTTTTATGTAATTTCATTCATGTCGCTTTAATCCCGCTTCCCCTACTTTGTTTCAATACAACTTCTATTCTTCTTCTGCCTTGTCTATTCGTACAACTTGTTGTTCCATCGCTGAATGTAAAGCCTCACGGTCATGTTAAATCCCTCTTGTCCATTTCATCCACGAAGACGATACTATCCATTTGCGAGGACTAACGCTCCATCCAGCTTCAAGTGTCCATTAGCCTTCACCTAGGTCATCTCGGACAGCTGAGGCGACCACTCCATTCTCAATTTTACACCAAGTTACTGTGCGACTTTATAAGAAATATTTAATTATTATAGAAATATTCTAAATATCATATGGTAATGAATGATATTAAAAGAATTATCATACCTGTTGATAACTCTGAAAACTCAAAAAAAGCAGTTGAAAAAGGCGCATACTTTGCAAAAATTTTAGGTGTTGAAGCAAAGATAATTACTGTTAATGATACTCATCAATTTATTTCATCTGTTGTTCTCGAAGACAAATTAAAAAAAGAATCTCAGGTTTTTTTAGATAATTTTAAAAAAATTGCAGAAACTTTAGGGATTAAAATAGAAACACAATTGATTACAGGAAAACCTGCAGAAGAGATCATTCGCTTTGCAAAACAAGGTGATCTGATAATTATGGCTCATCATGACCAAATTAAAGGTATTGATAAAGTAATTGAAAAAAGTGTTTCGCATGAAGTTGTTCAAAGAGCGCCTTGCTCTGTTTTTATAGTAAAATAAAGAGAGTTTTGTTTTTATTCTATTTATTTTTAAATTTATTTATCACTTGAACCAAATACACCTATGAAATGCGCTACAATACCTATACCCCACCTAAATAAAGTTCCAGACATTATAGCAATTAATCCAGATAAATCAGTTCTTGTCCACTAATATGCAAACATACCAATATTCACCACAAGATAACAAGCAAAATGGATATAAAACCAAGTTTTACCCTTAGCATGTTTTGTTGCTTTTTTCATTAATTCCTCATCTTTATCCATAAATCACCACAGATTTAAAATATTATAGTATCTAATTAATATTTTCTAAAAAACAAAAAAATACATCCTAATAAGTATAAATTGTTTCGCTATAATTTTTGAAAAGACAAACAATTTAAAATAATGCCAAAATAATTACAAAAACGTGGTGGAGGGAAAATATGAAAAAAAAATTTTTATTAATCCACCAAAACCAGATATACCATTTCCCTGGGATCCGAGCCTGATGATGACGATGAAGAAGAATAAAAAAAACTTATGATAACCGTTAGCACGATTACACACATAAAGTTTTTTTACTACTTTCTAAAAAAAGAATAAAATTACAGCAATTTTATTTTTTACTCCATATGCGCGTTATAACAATAATTGCTGTTTTCAATAACTAAGTTTATTTTTTCTTATCTTTTTTATCTTCGTCCTTTTTGACTTTATAGTCTGCATTTATTGTTTTATCATCGTCATCAGGATGGCCCGACCATCCTTCTTCTTCTGAACTACTTTGATGATCTCCTTGGGTTTGTTGATGTTGTTGTGCTGCTTTTTGATAGATTGCTGTAGATGCTTTTTGAAGCACCTGTGTAAGAGCATCTGTTTTTTCTTTGATTTTATCTACATCATCGCCACTAATTGCGCTTCTTAAGTCTTTTAGAGCATCTTGTATTGCTTCTTTATCTTCATCTGAAAATTTATCTTTTAATTCATCAAGTGTTTTCTGAGTACTATTTACAAGGGCGTCACCATTGTTTCTGATTTCAACATTTTCT
>JALHTX010000193.1 GCA_022866015.1 Thermoplasmatota archaeon | reverse complement strand
GATCTCTTATCATCCGCTCTACTGCATCTTTCTGAACTTCTGATTTGTGCCACTTCGTTTACAATTTCTTCTAGTGTTTTTGCATTTGATTTTGTAAGCCCGGTACATGTCATATCACCTATTGTTCTACATCGGACTAGCATTTCTTTTGCGTTTTTCTTTTCGTCTTCATCCATATTTATGTATTCTGTGTAGGCTAATATTACCCCATCGCGTATAATGCATTTTCTTTTATGTGAAAAATATAGTTTTGGAATGTCAATTTTTTCTTTCAATATATACTGCCATATATCCATTTCTGTCCAGTTACTTAATGGGAATACTCTAAAATGTTCACCAAAGTTATATCTCCCGTTGTAAAGATCCCAAAGTTCTGGTCTTTGGTTTTTAGGATCCCACTCTCCAAATTCATTTCTATGTGAAAAAAACCTTTCTTTTGCTCTTGATTTTTCTTCATCACGTCTTCCACCACCTACGCAGCAGTCAAATTTGTATTCTACTATTGTATCTAATAGTGTTATTGTTTGTAGGTAGTTTCTACTCGCATATTTACCAGTTTCTTCTTTTACACGGCCTTCATTTATTGATTTTTCTACGCTTCCTATTACAAGTCTTACTCCTAATTTCTTTACAAAGTTGTCTCTGTATTCTAATGTTTCTGGAAAATTGTGTCCAGTATCAATATGTAGGAATGTAAAAGGAATTTTTGCTGGATAAAATGATTTTTTTGCTATATGTCCCATCACAATTGAGTCTTTTCCACCTGAGAATAGCAGGGCAGGTCTTTCAAATTGTGATGCTACTTCTCTCATTATGAATATTGCTTCTGCCTCTAATTTATCTAGATGCGTTAGATTATATTGCGTCATTTTTAACCTCTTTGTTTTTTAGTTTAACTATCCAAGTAATCTAAGTTTATTTTTTTACTCTTTTTTCATCATTTATTGAAAATATTTCATCTTTTTCTCTTATGCATTAATAAAAATCATATTAATCTATTTTGATATTAAATCTAACATAAACAATAATAAATAAAACGATTATCACTAAAATTGTAGGAAGAAAAAAATAAAATGGAATAAAAAAAAGAGTTATAATAAGTGAAAATATCAAAACCAATGACAGCATAATAATTTTTTTTAGAATTGTTGATTTTGTCTTTATTTCTGAAGTTGACTTATCATCTAATTCATTTAAAAAATCTACTACTTCTTTATCTTTTTCAGATAAATCAATATTATCATCTAATATTAGATTCTCTGAAACCTCATCGAATGGTTTATCTGATTTTTTCTCCATTTGAAACTTATTATATTCATCTATACTATCAAAAATAAGTGGTGAACCTTGATATCCGCAGTCTCTACACACATACCTATCAGTATACCCTGTTAAAACTCCATCTTTTAACCGACCCTGAAATATTTTTCTACTACCACATTTTGGGCAAGCAGTTACACTCAATTTGTCATCTCCAGATATACAGGATAATAAAAAAACAAATAATAGCTTTACTATTACCCCTCTGCAAGTATTTGGGTGAAATCTGTGAAAAAAAGTGATGTAAAAATTGCAGTTTTAAGAATAGAAGGGACAAACTGTGAACAAGAATCTTTGGATGCATTCAAAAGACTTGGTGCAAATCCTGAGTTTGTACATCTAAAACAACTTTTACATCTTGATTGTACTAAAAATGAAAAACGAGATATTTTTAATTACCAATGCATTATGATACCTGGAGGATTTTCAGCAGGAGATTATATTCGTGCAGGTGCTATATTTGCAGCACGTATAAAAAGTAAACTAGGCAAAGATCTTGAAGAGTTTGTAAAACAAGAATATCCTGTACTTGGTGTTTGTAATGGTTTCCAGGTATTAACAGAACTAGGGTTGCTTCCAGGTATTAAAGAAATTATGACTAGCGTTCCCGATGCTTGTTTATATATTAATGATTCGAATCGTTATGAATGTAGACCTACATTTTTAAAACATGAAAACAATATTAAATGTATTTTTACAAGAAAAATTCCAAAAGACGATATCCTACTTATCCCCAGTGCGCATGCGGAAGGAAAATTGCTATTTACTTTAGATAAACAAGAAGAATATCTAAAAAAATTGGAAGAAAATGATCAGATTGTTTTCCGTTATATAAATAAAAATGGAGAATATACTGGTTATCCCTGGAATCCAAACGGTTCAATTAGTAACCTTGCAGGTATCTGTAATTATATTGGCAATGTGTTTGGCATGATGCCACACCCAGAAAGAAGTTTTTATCGTCATCAACATCCAAATTGGGTTCAAAATGGACTTGATAATAATATCGGTGATGGTATAGCTATTTTTGAATCAGCTTTGGATTATATTTGTAAAAGGTTTTGAATTATATGCCAAGTGTTGTAACATGCCTTCTCTTGGATAAAAATGAAAATATTCTTATTCTTAAGAGAAGCGATAAAGTTAGAACCTATAAAGGTTGTTGGAGTGGTGTTGCAGGTTATGTTGAAGAAGGTGAAGAACCTGTTGATACTGCATTTAAAGAAATAAGGGAAGAAACAGGTCTTACTGATAATGATGTTGAATTAATAAAGACCGTAGATCCTATTGAATTTACAGATTTTTATGAAGAGGAAAAGTATGATTGGAAGGTTTATCCTTTTTTGTTTAAAGTTCGAAAAGAAAGTAAAATACGAATAGATTGGGAACATATTAGTTATAAATGGATAAAGCCATCTGATATTGATAAATTTGAGGTTGTTCCTCGTTTAAGAGAAGTCGTATTAAAATTGTTAAAATAAATTATTTTATTGGACGGGGAAGCGATGAAGGTGGTGAGGAGAGATAGGAAAAAATTATATAACTCCCCCATCCGGTAGTATATAATTATTTTATTAGTATATAAATTTTTTTATAAAAATAATTCAAATAAAAAAAGACTAAATTCGATCAAGTTTAGCAAGAATACTTTCAATAGACAAATAAGTTTCATCAATAGACCTAGAACTATTAATTATATACCAGTCTTTAACAAGAGACAAAGCCTTATTTCTCACTTTAACTAAACTTTCAAGAGTTTCAAACATTTCTTTTTCAGTTCTCTTTTCAAAACGCTTCAAAACAACCTCTGGTTCTGCATCAAGAAAAAACATATATTTTGATGTTGGAACAAAACCATAAAAAAACTTGTAACCAATTTTTGCAAGTTTTTTAGGTAGATAAGCAGTACCAACTAGATATCTAACCATAATCAGGGTATCAATATCTTTACGTCGATAATACTTGCGAATAGATGTAAGGACATCAAACATGTAAAAAACACTTGCTTTAAGTTTATTTATTTTACCTTGTCCAAGTAATGATTTTTTTGCTTTACGACCAAAAAAATTATCATTACTAGGATGAGAGCGGATTAAAACCCTCTCGCCAAGTCTTTCATATCTCTCTTTGATAAGTTGAGCTTGAGTATCTTTGCCAACACCATCTAGCCCATCGACTATTATAAGACGCATAAAAACCTCATAAAATAAATACAGCCCAATATAAAAACGCTGTAACAAAAGGAACACTTAGATTATCAAGTCCTTTAGGTGTAAGTCCTTCAACAACTGCAGCAACTACTGCGATACCAAGCAAAACAAGAATAACATAACTTGACAAAGGAATACCATAATAAACTAATGCAACAACTGTTGTAATAAAAGTAAAAACAAACATAGCAAAACTACCAACATAACTTTTCTGATCACCAAATACATTATATTTTTTCTTACCAAATCTAATACCAATAATTGAAGCAAAACCATCACCATAGCTCATCGCAAGAATTCCTATCGCAATAATAACCATATTATCAAAAAACAAATACGCAAGAACAGCCCAAGTAATAGCATAATAAACAAGACCCATACTATGACCTGCAGCACTTGTTCTACCTTTTATAGATTTAATAGGAGTATACGGACTCATAAGAAATGTAAATAAAATAAATGGACCTGCTGCAACAAAAGCCATAACCCAGGAAGTTCGAAAAATAGGCAATAAAAAAGCAACATTTCCAACCATAATATGAAGAAACTTACGAGACAGTTCTGGCCATTTATCCAAGAGTTTTTCTGTAACAATCAACAAAATTGCAACATAAATATAAACCAATAATACACCTGCGATATCCCCGCTTATAGACATATATTCACCTATTATTTTCAAATACCTATAATCTTATTTAATTAAAAAATTATTCTATTATTTTATAATTATTGATATAATATAAAATACTTAAATATTTACAAAAACACTTATTAAAAAAGCTAAAAGACCAATAAAAATTGAAAACAAAGAAATTTTTCTAAATAATTTTAGATGAGGTTCTTTTTTGAAAATTAAATCAAGAGCAATAATAAGAAGCATTATATCACAGATTAAAACAAGGAACAAATAAACATAGTTCTTATAATAAAGAGTAAAAGTTTTCATTAGAAAAGGAACAAAACTAAGAAAAACTGCTAAAACATAAAAAAAACCTGCAACAATGTTGCTTTTATGTTTTCCAATATATTTTGGAAAAGACCTGGTACCTTTTTTCTTATCTCCTTCATAGTCTTGCACATCCTTCATTATTTCTCTACCAGAACCTGTTAGAAAAGCAATAAGTGCAATAATGTAAATAGAAGGATCTATAGCAAAAGAAAAATTATTTTCTTCTATTACTTCAACACCGCCAAAAACAAATGGAATTGCCATAACATATGCGATATAAAAATTACCAAGAAACTTAATTTTTTTCATATGAGAATCATAAAGAATCGCAAACAAAGCAGTAATTAGAGCAATAATAAAACATGCAAAGTTAACAAAATAAGAACAGATTATACCTAATGGAAAGAAAACTCCAAACAGTATTAGTGCCGTTTTAGGTTTTATATCCCCACGAACAAGTGGCCTGTCATTGCGTTTATTTACAATATCTATATCTAAATCAAAATAATCGTTTAAAGCAAAAGTACTTGCCTCAAGAAATAAAGCTGTGAAAAAGGTTAGGATGAATTTATCCCAATTAGGAAAGGACACTCCGTCTAAAGCTATAACAGAACCTACAAGTATTCCTAAAAAAAGCATGACTCCATGCCCAAGACGCATTAGTTCCCAGACTGCTTTAAGTTTTTTCATTCACATCATTTATTTGGCTCAATTATTACTTTCATCGAGTCTTTTGCCTCGGCTACAAGTTTGAATCCTTTATCTGTTTCTTTTAGTGATAGTTTATGAGTAACCATATCATTTACATCAATTTTTTTCTTCTTTATGAGATCTATTGCTTCAACAATATCTTCTCCTGCACCAGCATAAGTAGAATATGTCTTGACTTGCTTAGTCCATAAATCAAAAAATGGTATCTTTACTTCAACACCGGGTGGCGTCATTGCAAACCAAAGAATTGTTCCACCAAACTCAACACATTCAATTGCTTGTCTAACAGCAATAGAAACTCCTGCACATAATATTACAAAATCCGCAAGTTTTCCGTTATTGTTTTTCTTAATCTGCTCAGCAATATTTTCTTTAGCATTAATTACAACATCTGCACCTATTTTTTTTGCAAGTTTAAGCCTATATTCATCAATATCTGTTGCAAATATTTTTTTTGCACCATATGCCTTTGCAAGTTTGATATTTAAAAGCCCTGCCATGCCGCTTCCAAGAATAAGAACTGTTTGTCCTTTCTTATAATAGGCAACTCTAAAGCCACGAACAACACAAGCAAGAGGCTCAATAAACGTTCCTTCATCAAAAGATACTTCATTTGATAAAATAAATTTTCCATACCTAATATTAATTTCAGGGACTCTCAAGTATTGTGCAAAACCTCCTGGATAAAACTTTGTATTATGAAGTGTATGACATAGTGTTTGTTGATCGTTTTTACAAAAACTACATTCATTACAGGGTACATGATGAGTTACAAAGACTCTATCACCTTTTTTGAATTTTTTAACGTTTTTCCCTACTTTTTCAACAATTCCTGATATTTCATGACCTAAAACAAGTGGTGCTTTTTTAACCCGATACCATTCCATCACATCAGAACCACAAATACCGCTTGCAATTACTTTTACCAAGAGTTCATCATCAGATATCTTAGGAATCGGTTGTTCTTCTATCCTAATGTCATTGTTGTTGTAGTACATTGCGACTTTCATTTTTTTCATGCTATTTCACCGTTATTAATAACTATTTAATAGCTTTTACCAAAGATAACAAACAAAATTTTATTATTAATTAAAAGATACACCTAAACATAACATAGGAGTGAGAGAATATGGGATTATTTGGACCAGATAAAATCACAGTAACACTCGATAGATATCAATACAAACCAGGAGATATTATTAAAGGATCAGTAGGCTTAAATTTACGAAAACCAATAAGGGCAAGAAAACTCGTTGTTTCATTACTTGGAAAGGTTAAAACAACACACCGGGACTCCAAAGGACATATGCAAATGGAATATGTTGTCATCTATGATTTTACCATCCCACTTGATGGAGAAAACGATTATCTAAGCGAAATGTATAAGTTTGAAATCAAAATACAACCTGATCTTCTGCAAATGCATTCATCCAACCAACAAATCCAACAGATACTTCAAGCAAAATTAGGAACCTTTGGTGCTATTCTTGGCCAAATAGCAACAGGTGGACAAAGCCCCGTGCGGTGGATGGTTCATACTCAGCTTGATATACCTATGAAGCTAGATGTTCATAAATCTCAAGATATTGTAATTTCGGAATAGCAAAATAAAAAAATATTGTTTTAGCATTTTTGCTTTACATAAATTATTACATTGATCTAAGCCGTCTGATTCTTTCATCAAGGGGTGGATGCGTTGACCATATTGAATCACTAAGTGCTCTTTTATATGGATTTGCAATGTAGAGTGGCGCAACTGTTTTTGATCCTTTTGGATCATCAGGGATGTCACGCTTTATTTTCTCAAGTGCCATTGCTAGTCCCTCGGGATTTCTAGTAAGATATGCGCCGTCTGCATCAGCTAGATACTCTCGTTTTCGCGAAATAGCTAGATATGTTAGTCTTGAAAAAATTGGTGCGAGGACTATAAAAATAATAGCTATGATAACAACTATTATTCCTCCACCTCCTCCTTTTTTATCTCCGCCTCTACTGCCCCCTCCAAAGAAAAGCATTCGAAGAGCAATTTCAGCAATAAGTGCAATAGCACCAACAACGCCTACTGTAACTGTCATAACAAGAATATCTCGATTTCTAATATGACTCATCTCATGTCCTATTACGCCTTCTAATTCTTCTTTGTTTAACTGTTGTAATGCACCAGTTGTTGCACATATAATAGCTTCTTCGGGTTTTCTACCTGTTGCAAATGCATTGATATCCTTTGAATCCTGCACATAGACCTTTGGTTTCGGTAGCCCTGCTGCAATAGCCATCTCCTCAACTTTGTATATAAGTATTTTTTCTGCTTGAATTTGAGGATTTGCTGGTCTT
>JALHTX010000192.1 GCA_022866015.1 Thermoplasmatota archaeon | reverse complement strand
GGATTTCTCGCTTGGATTTAAATGTCAAGTCTAATATACTCATATTTTTCTCCTCAAACTTTTTTTCCCTCAGATAATAATTTAAATCAATTTACAGTATATAAATTGTTGTAAAAATCCAATATAACATTGTATTATTTATACAAAATCCAATAATAACCTAAAATCAACTTTTTGTTTAAAAACTTCTCGTTCTAAAAAATATGTTTAATAAAAAAGAAAAAAAGGAATATCTGAGGTTGTTAAAAATTCTTTAGAAAATATAAAACTAGGGATTGAATAACTACGTTGAATAGGAATTTAATCATAAAACATAACTATGTTTTCAATTAAGACTCATTCTTCTTAAACTCTCCTTCTAAGTGGAAATGATGTAGGAAACGATGAAAAATAGGCACCAAAAAAACACCGATTGATATAATAACAACAAAACCACAATACAATGCGTAAGCACCAGCAAATACTTTACCTACTTCTGTATGTAAAGTATCAATTTGTCCCATACCGCCCATCAGCATTGCAGAATTAAGAAAAGCATCAACCAAGGACATGCCTTCAAATTGCTTATAACCAAAAATCCCTATTAACAACGAAATAGCGATAATTCCTAAAGCGATAAAAAAATACTTAACAAGACGTAGAAAAAATTTTGAACGTGGAATAAGTTTTTCATTACGTTTTTCAAACTTTAACATAGTATATTAATCATTATTTCAAAACAACTATTTGTTTATAAACCTCTCATTAACAATCGTTTAATAAAAGATAAGTTAATAAAAGTGCAGGGGAAGGGATTTGAACACCACAAAATACCTGTAAAAATTAACCTTTTATCCTGGTGGACTTCAAACCCTTCTTCGTTGCCAAAAATTTAAAGACGCTGAAGGAATTAGGTTGGTTTCATATGAGATTTTCTTTTTACTAAATCAATTACTTTAAACCACGAAACCGAGATGATGCCGGCAATCGTAGCGATAAAAAAATCTATAAGAGGTATCGGTGAAAAATGGAAGAGATTCTGCAGAAATGGAATCAAGAGAATCATTAATAAGGTTAGTATCGCACCAATAACAACTAACCAGAGTGCTTTATTTTTTGAATTGACGGTTGTGACCAAACTGTGCGTTCCAGAGAGATTGACGATAATCAACATGATATTTGCAATTACTAAGGTGGCAAAGGAAAGTGTTCTGGCTTGATCTTCTTTTGCGGGTGTTCCATTGTAGAACCATAGGAAGATAAAAATTACTGCGATAAGGACGCTGAGTCCCTGGATAAAACTGTATAATAAATTCTTCCGTCCAAACAGGCGTTCCTTGAGATTTCTTGGGGGGCGATTCATAATGTTTTTCTCTTCGCGTTCAGCCTCAAAGACTGTCGAACATGCCGGGTCAATAATCAATTCAAGAAAAGCGATATGAGCGGGTAACAAAACCAATGGTAGTCCCATCAGAACAGGTATAAGAGCCATCCCTGCAATAGGGATATGAACAGAAAAAATATAACTAATTGATTTCCTTAAATTATCGAAAATTCTTCTCCCTAATCTCACCGCTTGCACAATGGATGAGAAATCATCGTTTAATAACACGATTGATGAGGATTCACGAGCAACATCGGTCCCTCTTTCTCCCATCGCTATACCGATATGTGATGATTTCAACGCAGGTGCGTCATTGACTCCGTCTCCTGTCATTGCTACAATCTCTCCGTTGGCTTTTAGGGCATCAACGATTGCTAATTTTTGTTCAGGTATGACCCGTGCAAAAATATTAATAGTTTTTATTTTCTCCCTAAGTTCATCAGGGTTCATCTGGGAAAGCTCAGGACCTGTAATGAACTTTTCAGGATTTTTCAGACCGATTTGTCGTGCAATATGCTGAGCAGTCCCCGGGTAATCTCCGGTAATCATAATCATCCTCATGCCGGCAGTGTAACATTCTTTTAATGAAGGGGCAACGGTTAATCGAACAGGATCAACAAACCCGAGTAATCCAACGAATTCGTATTCAAAATCATGTTGTTTGTCTGGTAAAGAATCCTCTTTGAAACTGGAGCGAGCCACCCCAAGGACTCGCAGACCTTTATCAGTCATTTCTTTAATATGGATGAGTAATTCTTTTGTTTGTTCTTTTGTGAAATGACACAAATCCGCTATAGCTTCTGGTGCACCTTTTGCCGAAATAACATGTTTCCGTTTATCTTGGGATTCCCAGACATGGGATAAGGTTAATAGGTGTTTAGAGAGAGGATACTCACGAACTAACTTCCATGGGTCATGGATATGCTCAGTATTTTGGAGAAACTTTTCAGTGGTGCGTTTAATTTCTTTTTCGATAGGGTCAAAAGGGTCCCGTTGACTGGCGAGATTGCCATACTCCAAGAGGTCATGAAAACACTCAGGTAATGGTTTTTCACAATTTTTCTCCATATTATAGAATTGATTATCGCAAAAAAGTGAACTTAAAATCATTTTATTTTGTGTTAAGGTGCCGGTTTTATCAACGCATAACATGGTGGCAGCACCAAGCATCTCAATAGAAGCGGTGTTTCTTGTTAGAACCTGTCGTTTTGACATCCGCCAGGCACCTAAACTCATGAATATCATTAGAACAACAGGGAATTCCTCAGGAAGAATCGCCATGCTCAAACTGACACCTGCAAGGAATGCAACTATCCAGTCCCCACGGGTGATTCCATAGATAATGACAACCAGGCTGCAGAGAATAAGACCACCAATAGCAAAATTTTTCACTAACCGACTTGTTTCTTTTTTCAGTAGGGTTTCTTCAGGGGTAATTTTCTGTAACGCTTTACCAATTTTCCCCATTTCCGTTTGACTGCCTATGCTTAGGACTCTGGCAATCCCATGACCCTGAACGACTAGGGTTCCAGAGAAAACAAACGGTAAATCATCCCCCCCGGGTTGTGTCATGGATGCTTTTCCATCCCATTCTGATTTTCTCACTGCCAAGGATTCGCCAGTGAGAAGTGATTCATCAATTGAAAGATTTGAAGAAAAGATAACGACTGCGTCAGCGGGAACACGATCCCCTTCACGAAGAACAATATAATCTTCTCGAACAACCTCACGTCCAGGAATACGTTTTTGCTGACCATTCCTTATTACCAATGCACGAGGGCTAGAAAGATTTTTTAATGCCTCTAACGCCCGTTCGGTTTTTTGCTGTTGGTAAAACGTAATCCCAACAACAACAAAAACAAAGATAAGTAACATCAATGCGTCTTGTTTTTCCCCAAGTAAGACATAGATAAGACCCGCACCGAGTAACAGTAACAGCATCGGTTCAAGGACGACATGGATTAAAATGACGAATATGTTTTGTCTTTTCTGAGAAGGAAGTTCGTTATATCCCTCATCTTTAAGACGTTTCTGTGCTTCGACTTCAGAAAGTCCTGTTATTGTCTCAATGCCTTTACTTGTTATTGTATCATTAGGAATTTGTTCTGACGCTTTCATTGATTGATAAGGGCAACCTACTTCCCAGATATAGGTTTTTTCATTTATAAATATAATATGTTATGCAGGGGAAAGGGATTTGAACACAAGGACATTTGAAAATCCGTTAAAATTACATTAAAAAGAGAAGATGTTTGTTTTTATTAATCTATTTTAGGTGGCAACCATTTCTTTTGTCTTAGTACCATGTACATAACTACTGTGACAACAATCGTTGTTGATATGAGCCAGAAATAAACCCAAAGCGGGTTGATATTAGTACCTATGCTAGGGATGCCAAAAATAGTTGCAATAGTGTTTGGAACCAATACAGCTATTGCTAGAATTGCAAGCCATGTTGCTAAAAAAGATAGACGGTTGTTTAGCATCTGTAATTGGTTATTATAAATTGCCTGTAATACTTCAAGTCCTGATGCAAGAACCTCGCTCATATGTTCACTTAAGGCAATCTGTCTGCTAATATCATCTCCAAGTATTCCTACTCTCTGAAGAAGTTTTGGATTATCTGCCATTACTTCTGCATCACCATGATGCAGTGAGTTGATAACCTCCCAGGTTGCCCAGAGTGTGTCCATGTACGTTATCAAAGCATGTTTCATCTTGTAAATATCTTTGCCGAGCATTTCTGTAGTAGCATAAATGTCAATCATGTATTTTCCAAGTTCATCGCCTTCATCTTCAATCATTCTAAGTCCAGAGAAGTTTTTTTCATTGTTTTCATCTATTATACGGGTTAGTAAAATTGTGAGTTTGTCATTCCATGGTAGATCATGACGAATCTTTTTCATAACTATATCAGCATATCTATAAATTTTTTGCAGGCGATTAACATTTCTTGGATGAATTGTTACAATTAGGTTTTTTCTAATTAAAATTATTAATGGGTTAACATTTACATCAAGCTTATCAACACGCACTGCTGGTAGCATAAGCCCTAATTCATTGTCTAAATCTTCATATGCTGAGTAACGATTTGAAAGTATAGTAGCTATAAGTTGAAGACTAAATTTTAAAGAAGATGCAATAGAATAACTATCCTCCTTAATATTTTCAACAGAAAAATCCATCCACTCAAGTGCATCTTCCTTTAACAAACTGACTATCTCAGATATATTGTCACTCTCAGTCTTTTTGGGAACACCATCTGAGCCAAGAGAAACATAGTATGCACATTTTTCAGGGGATTTATTATTCTCTCCCATAATTTATCTCCGCCATAAAATGTACTTAAGAGACCCTAGATTGTTTATCTTACATATATAATTAAGGATTTTGCAGGGGAAGGGATTTGAACCCTAAATTACAGACGTAAGCGTGAAAATCAATAAAACACCTACTATTGTAGTGAAAATTGTTTTCCAATTAGGATTTTTATATGTTTCTGGTAGTAAGTTGACAGCTCCAATATAGATAAACTCACCTGCAAACGCTGCTAG
>JALHTX010000191.1 GCA_022866015.1 Thermoplasmatota archaeon | reverse complement strand
CCCGAGATGGCAATAGTTGTAGCTTTTAACCCTAAGGATAAATCACCCGACGGAAAAATCGAAGTTTTAGAAAATGGTGCGTATCTTCTTGATAAAGGTCTTTTAGAAATTGTAAAAGAAGTAGGTATTAAAAAAATTCTTATTGATACAGCAGCTATGGCACCAGGTGATTATAGCGGTGCAGCAATCTCTGCAATACCTGTTATAAAAGAAGAATATGGCTATCCCACCGGTTGTGCTATTCATAATGTTGTTGAAAAATCTGGCTGGCTTGAACAATTTGAGGATTCCAGGGGAATAGTTGATGCTGCAAGTAACATTAACATACCAGTTTTTGGTGGAGATTTTGCAATATTTGGCCCTGTCGAACGCGCAAATCAAGTTTTTCCAATTGTTGCTTGGGAAGATATACTAATATCAGAATATACTGAAAATTATTTTGGAATAATCCCCGATAATTTTCATCCTCGGAGGAAACTTTTCAAATGAGCAAGGTTAAAACAACAGTAATCGGTAGCTATCCTGTTGATTTTGACAATTTAGAATTTTTTAAAAATTATTCGAATCAAAAACTTACTTCTTGGAATAAAAATATTAATGTTGCAGTTGACGATATGATAAAAGCAGGAATTGACATAGTTTCAGATGGTCAAACAAGAGATCCTTTTGTAAACATTTTTTTACGAAAACTAAACGGTTGTCGTATTCGAAATAGACCTGAAATAATTGACAAGATCGAATATCGTGAACCTATAACAGTTGAAGATCAAAAATATGTTAGAAGCATAATACCAAAAACGCATGATGTGGTAGGACTTATTGCAGGACCGTATACCTTAATGAAATCAAGTGTTGACCTTTTTTATAACGATGAAAAGCAGCTAGCATTTGATTTAGCCGAAGCATTGAATCATGAAACAATTAATCTGCAAAAACACGTAGATTTGATTAGTGTTGATGAACCGTTTTACTCTGTTGAAATGCCGGAGTATGCAAAAGAATTAATGAAAACGGTGCTAAAAAATGTAAACATTACTACTCGTTTACATATATGTGGAGATGTATCAAAAATAATACCAGATATTCTTGGAATTCCAGTAGATATATTATCGCATGAATTTAAAGCAAAACCAAAGCTCTTTGAACATTTTAAAAAATATGATATTTCTAAAAAAATTTGTCTCGGCTCTGTTAGATCAGATGATATTAGAATAGAATCAATTGATGAAATCGTAAAGCATCTACATAAGGGAAATGATGTATTTGATGGTAATATAGTTCAGATATCTCCAGATTGCGGGTTAAGAATGCTTCCTAGACGAGTTGCTTTTGAAAAACTCAAAAACCTTGTAGAATCATGTAGTGAGGTTTATGGTTAATAAAAAAATACCTTTGATAAAAGCTGTAAAAACACCTGAAAAAGATGTCAAACTTGATCCAAATGGTTTTTTTGTAATAGAAATAGATAGAAAAGAAAAGCAGATAAGAGTAGAATATTATTCTAATGTCTATAAAGGTAAAAAAATAGTATCTGGTATCCTTGAAAAAGTATTTGTGGGTAAAAAAACAGATGCACTTTGTGACACTATCGTTAAAAATGTTCCAAGCCTTTTACCTGAGCATTATATGTATCTAGGTCGGGAAATACAAAGGGCACAATGTGCTCTTGAAAAAAATAAAAAATATTTTCAAGGTGGATGTTAAAGTTTTTTGATTTTTCCAGAGCCGTTTAAATGAAATTCTAAATTTCCATTTTTTTGTCTTTTATCAATGTTTTCTATTTGAATTTTGTCACCGATCCTAAAATTTTGGATCTCTTTTACTTTTTCATCCCAAACAGTAATTTCTAATTCTTTTTCATCTGATTTTATGTTAACATTTGTTACAAAACCAAATTCTCCATCGTCTTTGAAAAAAGCACGCGTGGGTTGAATATTTATTATTTCTCCCTCAAATATATTTTCACTTTTAGAGTTATTTGTTTTTTTAATGGTTAATTCATTTTCTTCTAGTATTTCTATTAAACCGTATTTTCCAACGTTTATTTCAAGACCAGTATATCCATTTTTTATATAGCCA
This sequence comes from Thermoplasmatota archaeon, assembly GCA_022866015.1. GTDB lineage: Archaea > Thermoplasmatota > E2 > DHVEG-1 > DHVEG-1 > PFL35. Next base: position 1,448 of record JALHTX010000191.1, on the reverse strand, counting down.
TTTATAATTTTTATATTACTTCCTTTTTTTATTTTTTTACTTTTAATAAGTTCAACATCATTATTCCATAGTACGAGAGTACAATTTCCTGTTTCATCTGATAGCTCTATGTTTACTACTTTTCCATTTGAACCATTCTTTCTGTTAAAACTTCTTGTATCATTTATTTTTACTACTTTGCCTATTAGGGTGCATTCAACTCCGTCTTTTATATCTATTATTTTACATATATTCTCCTTGTTTCTACCCAGTTCATCAACAATGAGTAATGCAATGGTATCATCATCGATTAGATCATCGTATTCCTTTTGGAGGTTTTTTATTTTATCATCAAATTCTTTTTTGGTTATTAAATCCTTGATTTTTTGATATAGTTCTGTTTTTGTGTGCTTCATCCAAAAAAGGTAATGTTTTTTTCTGTTTAAATCTATTGAAAAATTATTTGTTTTTTATTATGAAATAAAAAGAAAATAAAAAAGAGGGGGTTTATTTTTGTAAGATTTTTTTTATAGTTTGAATTATGGTAGATTAAGGATTTTTTCAAATTTTTATTATGTACTGTATCCACCTATTTTAAGGCTTGGATCGCCAAATAGAATCCATTCTTGTAATGTTTGTATATCTGAATCGTTTTTTTTACCAAATGTATCAAGATAGTTGATAAGGCACTGAGTATATGCTTCCCCTAATATATCGTGGCCTTCAGTTCCATATTGTTTGAAAAATTCTGTGGTTATCCAGTTATCTACTCCTCCAACATTGCACCATTCTCCAAGGTTCCCAAAGCCAAGGCCTGTGTTTCCAATAGTTGCAATAGCACCAGTTTTAGGGAGCCTTGTAAGCCATTCACTCCAGCATTCAGGAGTTGGAACACCATAACACCATGTCGATTTTGTTCCTTTTTTATCTAGTAGTGTAGAAAGTAATGTTACATTGAAATCACTATTATGACATCCACCGACTATGACTATTGGGTTCTTATAATCATTTGTAAGTGTATTCATTGGGAAAAATGGTAATTTTATTGGGAAAAATGGTAAAGAAAGAGCGACATCCATTAGACCTATTACGCTACCAATTCTTCTGTTACCAGGTATACCTGGATACTGATCACCCCAGGTTCTAGGGCTTCCATGTCCTGAGAAGAACACAAAACCACTACCCTTGCTCATTGAATTAATTACATCACTTTGCCCGGTCCATTTACCATTCGATGTCCATAATATCTCTGAAGTAAAGTCTTCTGGCATATAATATAAGGCTCCAGCGCGTTCATGTAGCATTTGTTCTCCTGTTGTCCATTCCCCTTCAGAGTACATAAGCGAGTTGTTTCTTTGATCTGCAAATACAGTTTCTCCTGCACTGTTTTTAATCCAAACACTAATATTTGTTGTATACCCGTATGGTTTAGGATCATATGTTTTTCCTCTTATGTGTAGGGTTCCATT
>JALHTX010000190.1 GCA_022866015.1 Thermoplasmatota archaeon | reverse complement strand
TAATTGCAGTAAAACAAATAAAAAAACAATGCTGATATTATTTCTATTAGTAAAGCTTTTATACTTTCAGGATAATATAATTATATATTTAAATTAAAAGTTGGGGGTTAAAATTGTTCAAAAAGGCATCTATCTTAATTATAGTGATATTTATCTTATCTATTTTTAATATTACGGTAGTTTCTGATGATGGATACAATAACAGTACCAAAAATAATTTGAATATATCTCTAAAATTTAATTTTAGTAAACCTACTCTTTCTACATTTAATATCAATAATGAAGAATATTTTAAAATAAAACTTGATGATCTTCCTGTTTCTGATAAATTTGGTGAACCAAAACTACCTGTAAAACCTCTAAGAATATTATTACCGTATTCCACTGATGTTGAAAAAATATCTGTAAAAACCTCAGAAGAAAAAATAATGGAGGATAATGTTTTTTCAGATATAGAACTTGGTGGTATGTCACGTTCTTTGGATTCTTCATTATATGATAATGAAATAATTCCACAATATGAAAAGGATTATATATATCCAAAACAGGTGTATAATAACCTTGGAATTCAATGTTTAAATGGTTATTTAATTTTATTTATTAATCTTCATCCAGTTAGATACCTAGGACAAACAAATACTGTATATTATTATGATAATATATCCATTTCTATTGAGACTACAGAATATACTTATAATAATATTTTACAGAAGTTTGATGATAAAGAAAAAATTTTAAATATGGTTGAAAATCCTCAGATGTTATCTAGCTATCCTGATGAAGATACTAGTTTTAATCAAGGAACATCAAACTATGAATATGTTATTATTACAACAGATGATTTAAAAAACGCGTCTGGTAACTATACTTTTTATGATTTAATTGACAAACGTATCAATGATGGTTTAACATGTAAAATTAAAACTGTTGAAAATATATATCAAGAATATGAAGGGGTAGATAATACAGAAAAAATTCGTAATTTCATAAAAGATGCATATATAAATTGGAATACAAAATGGGTTTTAATTGGTGGAGATGTTGAAAAGGTTCCAATCAGATATCTATGTGATATAGATGGAGCTGAAAAAGATGAAACAAAAATTACATCTGATGTATATTATCAATGTCTAGATGGTGACTATAATTATGATAGAGATGGAAATTGGGGTGAAGAATTTGATGGAGTAAATGGTAAAAGAATAGATCTTCTTGCAGAAGTTTATGTTGGTCGTGCTCCAGTTGATGACGGAGAAGATATTTCTGCATTTGTTGAAAAAACTCTATCTTATGAAAATAGTGACTGGTTTGAAGATCCATATCTTCAAAATGTTTTATCAGCTGGAGAAAACCTATGGACGGGTACTGGGGGAGATGGATCTGAATATGTTGAACGATGCATTGATTACTGTACAGATTACAATCAAAATACTTATGGTATACCTTCAAACCGTTTTACAATAACAAAACTTTATGAAGATCTTGAACCATGGACTGATGAAG
>JALHTX010000189.1 GCA_022866015.1 Thermoplasmatota archaeon | reverse complement strand
TTTACTAGTAAATTCGTGTTCCCTTCCCGATGGGAGCACGTTATGATATTTTTCTCAGCTTGAGTTCACCAATCCCTATTGATTCACTATCAAGCATTGACAATCTTCAGGATTTCTTCCCCATATTTCATTATTTTTTCAGGTCCAAAACCATGTATTTCTTCTAGCTCAGCAGATTCCCGTGGTATTTTCTGTGTGATGTCTATTAGTGTACGGTCATGCATTATTACATACGCAGGGACATTGTGTTCTTTGCTTAGCTTTCGTCTCCAGTCCTTAAGCCTTGTTATCATATCTTTTGATTGATCGATACTGATTTCAGCTTTTTCTTTTGGCTGTACTTTTACTTCTTTTTCTTCTATCATCTTCTTCATAGTGTTTGATATAAAATAGGTTGGTTTGTTTCCAGAATATGTTAGATATAAACTATTTTTTGCTCTGCTCATTGCAACATAGAACAATCTTCTCTCCTCTTCTTCCTTGTCATACTCTTCTACTTTTACCATTTCTATTACTGGATGCTCACTTCCCTTGCATGGAAAATTGATGCCGTTACATCCGATGACAAAAACCATTTCTGCTTCCATTCCCTTGATTGCATGTATTGTTGCAAGAGTTATATCATTTTTTCTTGAGGTAACACTTTTTTTTATTTCATCGCTTCGTACGACATGTTCCACTCCCTGTGCTTTCATAAGCTGCGATAACTCGTTTAATTGTCTATTAGTCCTAGCAAGTATAAAAATTTCATTCCTTGGAAGATCAGATTCAATTATTTTTTGTATCACAAACTCAAACTCCTCATCTTCTGATGTAAATTTCAGGAGATTAATATCCTTCTTTCCTTCTATTGATGACTGCAGATCTGCAAGCCTCATGTTCTTAATTGAATTGTTTATTAAATCCACAATATGCCCGGTTGAGCGGTAGTTCTTTCTCAGTGTAATGATTTCACAATCAGGGTACTTCTCTTCAAAATTCAATATGTATCGTATATCAGATCCTCTCCATCCGTATATTGACTGTCTTGGATCTCCTACACAAAATATATTCTCTGGAGAAAGAAAATCAACAAGCTGTATCTGCGTTGAATTGACATCCTGATACTCATCTATAAGGATATGATCAAACCTGGGTATCAAATCCTTATGTTTTTTAAAAAAAGCTATGGTATCAATGAGCTGATCTGCAAAATCTCTTAGACCATAGCGTCTCATATATGCCTCAATATAATTACAGACAGCAATAACCATTTTTACGCTTTTTTCATGTTTAAGACTACTTGTTTCAAAAGATGATTCCGCAATCTTTTTGTTTTTAAATTTGAAGTAATCTCGAATAAAAAAGCAGTCATTTCTGAATATGTTTGCCAACTGTTCTTCTGTCTTTCCTTTCATTTGAGCATCGCTAAAGTACACATCTACCGCTTTACTCATATCCATATGTATCTTGGATAGGGCGTTATTAACCATCATTGCCCTATCCTTATAACTAATAACTCTCACTGGCTTGTCATAAATCAGATAGTTATGCTGCCTCAGGATCTTCTCACAAAACGAATTGAACGTTTCAACCATAACTGAATCTAGAAGACCTCCTTCTGATAGCCTTGTCATCATCTCCCGTCTTGCCTTCCTGGTAAATGTTATCGCCAGTATCTTCTCAGGATCAATAGAACGGTGCTTTACCAAAAACTCCACCTTTTTTGTAAGCACTGCTGTTTTACCTGAACCTGCCCCGGCTATGCATAATACGTGAGCCTTATCACTAATTATTGCTTTCTTTTGCTCATCATTAAATCTTGAAAGAAAAACACTAAATTCCTCAAACAAACTCCTATCTTCGTCTGTTATCTCTGTTTCGGTCTCCCTGAAATTAAACGCCAACTTTCGTCTGTATAAAATAGGATCCTCTAACTCTTTCTTACCCTTCACACTTAACTCTAGCATTTTCCAACGCTTATTAGCATTTACAGAATTTAATTCAATCATATCATTTTGAATAAGATTATTTATCATAGCGGTTAACTCGTCTTTTTCATAAACCATGCTGCCAAAATTTTTCTTAAGATATAGCTTGTTATTAACAATAGATTTATTCATTCTGTTACCCTGTAAAAAATCTATTAATAATTTCTTTCCAACACCAAAAGGTATCTCCTGTAATGCCTTCAACACAAACAAATAATCCAGATTTTTTCCATCATCACTCTTATTGTCTAGGTATTCCATATTTTTATTTTTTGATGATAAAACCAGCTGTCCATCTTCGAATCTTGCATGTCTTATTATCTTGTTTTTACCTTCAATATTACTCATACAACATCAACTAGTTATTTTTTTGAATGTACTTGTAAAAACCCCTTTCTTAGCTTATAACTCCACAACAGTTATTTCTTTAAATAAGTATTTTAGAAAAACAAAAAAAGAAATAACAATTTACAATTATTAAGCAGGTTTATATTTGTGGGAGCATTCAACTATTAATGCATATGCTCGATGGGAACATTTGTATTTCCTTTCCAATCTAAGACCAGCGACCTCTTAATCTCTCTCTTAATTTACGCTGTAAGGACAACTTGTGAAAAATACGTTGGAAAGTATAGCATTTTATCCATAAAAGCAATTACTTGGGATAATTATTATACCGTCAACGGAAGTATAGTAGAAACCTCAAAATATCTTTGGTATTTTAAAAAAAGAAAAAAGAAAGTTTTTAGTTAGTCCGTGGAAAATATCGCTGAGATTCTCGTCGATTTTCCCGTTGAAAATATGCGAGAAAAGACTGAAGTCATAACCACTAGACCACTGGCCCAGTTGGTGTTATCTCTCACGTGGCATGGTGTTACCACGCACTTAAGAGTATCCAACTTCATCACCCCGATACTTAAATTCGTTATTAATTTTTTCCTGTTTTTTATTGAAATAGTCTTTAACCATCTCATCAGTTGAATGATCATAATGCAATGTGGTCTCTATGTTTTTATGTATTGCTTGTCTTTGTAATATCTTCAGGTTTATCTGCTGATTAAAACCATCACTTATAGCACTCTTTTCTTATAATAGTCACTAAGATTAAGGCTTATAGTATAGGAATCTCGAATAACCTTTTGTTTACCCTTTCAAATGTATTTTGCTTGATTTTTCTCAAATATCAGGCGATTTACCCAAATTTACGCTTTTTATATAGCGTAATAGTATCGACATACCTGCTTAATTGCTAGCAAGTGGTTATATATAAATTAAGACTATAAATTGCGTGTAAAGTAAAAAATCTTAGATATGACATGAAAAAATTAATGAATATTTTAAAATTAAATAAGATTATATAATATTTTTTATTAAATATTAATTTTTAAGATTTGAGCTACGAAATTTCTTTTTTATGATTTTTTGAACCTTAGATAATTACATTTAAAATATATCAAAAATTGACCATAACTTTTATACTTATAGGATTAAATTTTATTTTTAAATTATAAATGGATTATTTTTCTATAATACAAACTTTTAGAGTACTCTTCTCAATAAAAATAACTGGATTATTTTCTATAAAGGAATTGAATATTTCTTTATGATTTTTTATTTTTACAGCAAAGCAATCAAATTCTTGATCACTTTTTCTCACAATCATCCCCCATTTACTTTTATAACGAAATAATCCATCATTTAGAAATGGTCTAGCATGCCCAAAATCCAATACTTCTATATCGTTTTCTTTTGCCCAACGAATATGATAGTAAAGCAGAGCAGTAGTTGCACTTTTTTCAACATATTTCTTATCCCCATTAAGAATTCCCATACAAGTAAGATAAGCAATTTTATTATTGCACTTATTGATATGAATTGCTCCACCAGCAATATATTTATCTTTATCTTTTACAAAAAGGATAATACACCTTCTTAGAAGACTTTTTATTTTGTAATAATATAAAATTGAAACTGTAGAAGTTGTATCCACTTTTTTTATATAGGGTAAAAACATATTATAGTAAAAAAAATCTTTTTTACGCTTATTTTTAGAGATTTCATATGAATAATCATATTTTTTTAATTTCCTTAGATCATCTTTTGCACTTTTATGAAATCTGTTTTGTATTTTTTGTATTGAATCAGAAACATCTAACACAAAGTTAACCCATTCAGGAATTATTGTAAACCCTTTTTTTCTAAAATAATCAGAAAATAATATATCATTTTTTATTAAAAGTAAATCTACTTTTCTATTATATTTTTCAATTTTTTTAGATATATTCCAAAAAAAACAATTACCTAAAAAAGTTCGATCTGGTGAATCCATAAAAAGTATATTAGAAAGATAAATGATTGAGTTTGCATTGCCAGCATACCATACTTTTAGCGGTTTTTTACTCTGTTTTTCTATTCCATTCAAGACATACATTTCAACATAGATATTTCTTAGTAAGGTATATATTCTATATCCTATTATTTTTTCAATTACCTTAAATGCGTGACTTTCTAAATAATCTAATGAGCTCACGATGGAAGTTTCACCATTTACCAAATATATTTATCATCTATTAATGTTAACCAAAAAATTTAAAATCATTATTCGTTTTTTAAACATGATAATCATCAAATGATTATTTGTAAGTAAATAACTATTATGACAATGGAGTTGCAAATGAGACAAAATAATAATGATAAAAAGTATATAAAAAACTTAAAAAATATTTCTTTTTCTCCAATTTTTATTTTAGGTCTACAACGATCTGGAACAAGTATATTATATAAAATACTCCAAGAAACCAATGAATTTAATACTACTACCTTTTATCATCTCCTTAATTTCAACCAACTCCTTTATAATTTTGAAAATAATCTTGAGCAAGAAAGTAAAAAAAACCTTGATCAATATTTACATAACTTAGGCTTAAGCAATAGAGGTATAGACGACATAATCATAAATGCGAATTATGTCCATGAATATCCTTATCTGTTTGCAAAACAACATTATCCTCGGATGATTACACAAAAAAATCAATGGTTATCTGATTTACTCTGTAAAAAAATAATGTATATCTCTAAAAACAATAATCCAATACTTTTAATAAGTACTCATGAAAACCAAAATTTCCTAAAATTAAAAGAAATATATCCTAATGCAAAATTTATATTTATTCATCGAAACCCTTTATTTCAAATTAGTTCATCTTTAAAAGCTTGGCAATACGTATTTACCAAAAAAAACATATTTACTGCAATATTATCAGATTGGTATGATAAAAATTACCAAAATCCTCTTTTTAGATTGATATATAAAATATATTATTCCTCTCCAATGCCTCCAGGTCTATTTGAAATAATTTATCATACAAAAAAATCAACACAGTATTACCTTGGTAATATAAAAAAATTGGATGAAAGCGATTACATTTCCATAACATATGAAAAACTCTGTGAATCCCCAAAAAAGATATTTAACAATCTCAAAAAATTTTTAGATATTGAGAATACACTCGATATTAAACAATACATTAATCCTAGAAATCCTGAATTAACCAAAGAAGTCAAAATCCTAAAGCAATATATCTTCAACAAAATGGAACCATATTTCAAAAATTTTGAATACACAGTTCATCTATAAAAACTATGTTTTTATGTAAACTTAATATAAACTCAACAAAGAACCTTGTTTTCTGTTGAGCATTGGAAAATGACCAAGAATTATACTAGTTAGTTTGATAATGTAAGGTATTACTTTTTTTGTATTCCTGCGGTTACAGCGATTCATCTGATAAAGTTTCTGATATATTCACCGTTAGTATTGAAAGGAAGATTTCTGTCTCGGTCGTACAGGATCATGATCATGCAGTCTTTGTATTCGGTTTTAGGATTGCGATATGATAAGTATGTTTTTATTTTTTTTAATCATAATTTATTTTTAATACTTTTTTTTAGCTATAAATTTATACTTTCAACTAAAAGTTTATAAAACAAAATATAAAAAATATAGAAAACAAGAAGTCGTTTAGACTTCTTGAGTGTTTAGGATAAAAGGTCCAATTAGAAACGCATGATACTTTTCTGTCTTATCATTCATTGTTATGATAATATCAATGGGTCCGAATCCTATTAAAAGATTAGTTTTAATGGTTGCGATTGTATATTCAGATAGATCTCCTGTGGTTTCTGTTTTTCCAAGAAGGATTTTCCCATCTATGTTCATTGACCAGTGAACTGGGATATCACCAGTTGCTATGGTAACAGATAGTAATAATCCTGATTTGACATCGATGATTTCAGCTTCTTCAATTGGTGTTTGTTCAGCTTCTACAGTTACGGTAGTTGTAGTAGATAATATTGTATGTTCATGATCAGAAACTGTAAAGGTCACTTGATACGTACCTGGTTTTTGATATATATATTCTGGGTTTTTGCTTTTGATGGTTGGAGTGTTATCGCCGAAATTCCATTCATAA
>JALHTX010000188.1 GCA_022866015.1 Thermoplasmatota archaeon | reverse complement strand
TGGGGAGAAGTGCAGGATGGATATTAATTATTTTACTATACCATTTTCTGATAAAACATTTACTAAGAATTTTCATATAACCTGCACCGACAACAAGACCGACCTTTTTTTCCTCCAATATTTTATCTATTTTTTTATCGTACTCTTCTCTTGATAAACCTTTTGAATCAACAAAAAAACAGGAAATGTTATGTTTTTCAGCACGTTTCAGACAAAGCGCATCACATTTATCAGAAATAACAACAACTACTTCTGCATTAATCATGTTTTTTTCAGATGCATCAATAATACTTTGAAGATCGGTACCGCTACCAGATCCAAGAACCCCAATGCGAAGTTTTTTAAACATATAAATTCACAACAATGTAATTTAATTTTATTTAAACATTTTTTCTATGATATTAATTGAAGCATCAGTTTTAAAACCAGTCGGACTAAAATGAGTTCTATAAACGTTATATCCTTGTTTTTTAAGCTTTTCAAAAAGCAAATCCATTCTAGGGGAAGATTTTTTCAAAAAAGATGCAATGCTTTCTGTTGTATAAAAAAAGACTGGTGCATCTGCTTCTTCTTCTAAAATATCTAATAATCTGTATATCTGGTTTTTACATCCAAGTTTCTTACTAGATACAATATTTAGTATTTCGCCTATTGTTTTTTTATCAATAACTTTACCAAGCCACATAGGTCCAATATTATTTTTTATCTTCTCTATACCTATATTTTCACCAGAATGAATTATTTTAAAATTATTCATACATTGATTTGTTTTTGATATACTACTATTAACTTTAACATAAATCCTGAAATAGTGATCAGTTGAATAACAAAGTGAGGGTTCTATACCTTTATCATACACACCTGCGACTCTACAGATAAAACCAAGTAATATCCGTAATCCTATTTCTTTCATTACTATAGAATGAAAAGGAACAGCACCATAACGTCTAATGCAGACTTTAGGATAAACACCGCATAAAGCCGCGGTATCAGTTGCGCTACAAGCAATGATACCACCGTTTTTGATACTTCGAAATGCTGAATCAATAAAGCCTACCGGACTTCCGAAGGGATCGACATCGATATAATCAAATTTACCTTCAGATAATAAAACATTAAGGTTCTTGTTACATGCTTTTATATTTTCAAAACTATGTTTTTCTATGTTTTTTTCAATAAGATTATATGATTTTTCATCCCAGTCGTTAATCACTACTTCAAAATCCCCGACTAGTTCATTTGCAAGTCTAACACCTCTTATTCCTGAGGCAGCAAGGCCATCAAGAAGTATCATCTTTCTTTTCGAACTATCTAAAAGCTGCTGGCAAACAAGAATAGAAATATCGCGGTTAAGCTGCATAGTAGGATTATAAAAAGGAACACCTTGTTTTGAACTAGGTCCCTTTGAATCACTTTTGATTTTATAAACAAAAACATTAGTAGTTCCTTCAGAAATTTCCTCAAAAAAATTAAGTTTATTCATATTTAAAATAAAGGTGGTAGTTTTTCTTCCATAATCTTTTCGATTTTATATGGTAAAAGATTACGATTAACTGGGGTTACTTCAAGAATTCTTATATCATCACGACGGCGTACATCCTGCAGGAGAGGTGTGCGTGATTTCTTGTGTAGTGTAACTATAATTGGTTTATCTGAGTCAAGTGCTTCGATAACCATTTTGCAGAATTTCTCAGATATCATTTGCATTTTACCGATTTCATCAATAACAATAATATTTACGTTTTCATCTGTTATTGCTTTTTCAATTGCAGGAACACCAACATTATCAAGTGCAGTGATGTCAACACCATATTTACCAATTTTTTCTTTTGCCTCATAATTAATATGTGCAAAAACTTCTTGTTGTTTTGTCTGCCAGTCTGTTACATGAAAACCTATACGATGGCCTTTTTCAATTATTGGTTCGGTTATCATGCCTCCAACTATGTAACCGTGTTCTTCAAGCGATTTAATAATTTTTAATAATGTATCAGTTTTTCCAACACTAGGCATGCCAGTAATACCTATCTTTGGTATATCATCCATAACAGTTATATGTAATGCATTATTTGTTTAGAAACCTTTTTATGCAGGTATTTTGTAAAATTTCATATAGATTGCTCCACCAAAAGTGTATAAAAACACTGCAATTAAAAGAAGTATCGGAGCAAATCTATAATACTCTCTGCCAAATAAAATAGTTAAAAATATTAAAACAACTGCGACTACATTCATTTTTTTATCTGTTTTTGGAAAAATAAAATCTGAAGCCATTAATGCACCCATGATTACAACAATTAATAAAATAAGGATGAAATCAACTCTTAAATAAGAAAGGACAAGCAAAATAATTGCACTAGCACTTGCAGGAAGTCCAATATAAATGTTTTTTTCTTTCATAGTATTAAAACTTGCTAGACGTACTATTCCAAAAAACAAAAAAGTCCTACCGCTACAAACAACCAAATATTTCGTAAAATATCACTATATAATTCATCTGAATAAACAACAAAAATAAAAACTGCTGGTGCAACAACCATACTGGTCATATCGGCCATAGATTCCAGATAATCACCAATACTGCTTTTACCAAATTTTCTTGCAATAATGCCATCAAGTCCATCTGCTAAAAGACCAATTAAAATCAATGAAAGGGAGATATGAATACGCAGTTCTAAAGAATCAATTAAGTCAATAAATAAGACAATAATTGCTAAAATACCAAAAATTGCATTTGTAATAGAAATAAAATCAGCAATTGATAATAGTCTAAGCATTGATTTCTGCAATTTTGTCTTCACCTGCTTTGACTCTACAGCCTATTCTTACAGTTATATTTTTTATTTTTGCATAAGGAAGATACACATCAACACGTGAGCCCAACCTTATGATACCAATACGATCCCCTTTCTTTAAAATATTATCTTTTTTAATATATGTTACAATACGACGAGCAAGAGTACCTGCTATCTGAACAATTTTAATAAGACCAATGCTATTTTCAACAATTATTACTACTCGCTCGTTTTTCTCAGATTCTTTTTTAAATGCAGGTAAATAAAGACCTGAGAAATGAGTAATACTTTTTATTTTCCCATCAAAAACCATGCGGTTAACATGAACATTTTGAACATTCATAAAAGTAGAAATCTTAATGCATTTGCCAACATCTATGTCATTTAATTCTGTTATTTCTCTTATTTTTCCATCAGCACAAGCAACAATACCTTCTCCTATTTTTCGTTCTGGATCGCGAAAAAAAACAAGGAAAAAACCTGTTAATAAAAATAATAAAAAAGAAATAAATAGTAAAACAAAACCGATAGAACTCTGCAGATATATAAATGATATAATTAATATTAGTAAAGCAGATATAAAAGAGGATAAAATCAATGATTTACAACCTTTTGCAATTTTCATTTTCTATGTTTTTCTCCCTATAATTTTCTTGAAAATTTTTTCAAGAGGACCATCTCTTTTATAAATTTCTGTTAAAGAAAGTATTTTATCAAAAACTTCGGGGATAATTTTTATAACAATTAAAAGTAGAATTATCAAAGCAACTAGGCTACCCACTTTTGCAATAATATTATGTGCTATGTTAAAATCAGTTATATTTCTTACAATTAGAAATACAACTAATGCATTTCTAAAAAGATTTAAAATATAAATAGGTAAAACGGTTACTAAAAGACCAATTATTTTTTTTTTCATATTAATTTCTGGTAAAGCAATTATCATACCAATAAAAATAACCATTGACTGAATCGCTGTACATGCAAAAATAATTGAAACTACTACGATTCCATTATATAAAATCGGTGTGCTAGTTGTACTTGCTTGTCCAATTGTTACTTTTCCTATTATAAGATCTAAAATCCATGCGCTTTCTCTTGCTACTTCATAAATAAGTGATGTTGCTAGACTACTACGTTCTATACCAAAATAAATCAAACCCGCAATAGCAGATGAACCAGTAATCCAGTTTAAAGAACTAATTGTTTCTTTTCTAATATATGATAGCCATTCATGATAGGCAAGATAAAATAAAACATAAACGCCAATTATACAAACAATACCATTGAATATATCTCCACCTTCATTTGCATATAAACTTAAAGGTTGAGTGGACCAATAAAAAGCAAAAATAATCCAACCAAAAATCTTTAAGATTTTTCCAAAAGTGTATTTATTTATTAAAAACCCAATAAATAAAAAAATTAGGCCTAAAAAAATTGGTATTTGAATTAATAATTTTACAGAATCTGTAGGATTTGTAGGATAATAGAGATAACCTAATATAAGTAGAATAGTAGGAATTATAACAAAAAACAAAGAAAGTATCTGATTGATAGTTTTATTTTCGTTTGACTTCATATTTCTTCTTCTCAAATATTGACTTTATTTAATAGAATTTTCATAAAAAGAAAATAAATAGGTTTTATTGTAAACCTAATATGCTAAAAATTGGTTTATAGAATTCGTATCGTAGCATCATCTGATAATCCCACATTATACATATCAGTCCGACTAACCCCAGTAGTGTAATCCATAGCCAATATATTCCAACTATTTGATCTATTTTCAAACGAGCAATAGCAACACGAATCAAGGTCACTGAGAATAATATTACAAATAATACTTTTATTAGGTAAAAGACAAAATCAACTGCTATCGCAGGAATATTATTTAGACCAAAGAATCCTGAAATATTATATGGGAAAAATAATGCAACAATAATGCTTGCCATAACAACTGTTTTTACAGCATCTGTTAAATAAAAAATACCAAGGTTACGACCGGAGTATTCAGCAAGAAGTCCACCAGCTATTTCTGTTTCTGCTTCAGGTGAATCAAATGGTATTTTTGATAATTCCGCAGGTGTTACAATAACAAGTACGAGAAGTAATATTATAAAACCTATGAAACCAAGTATTCCTAAGTTACCCCATAATGGATTTGCTGCAATAAAAGATAAAGAAAATACATTTGTCGCCTCAATATTAATTGTTTTAAGTATCCATGCAATAGTAACAATAATTATAGCAAATGGGAACTCATATGCAATCATAGTTGCCATTTCACGTTGTGCGCCAACTGTTGCATAAATACTACCACTTGCAAAACCACCTATTACCATTGCAAGACTTGGAATCATCAATAAATAAAGAACTATTATCAAATCACCACTAGTATTTGCAATAGGATTTATACTACCAATTGGTAAATAAAGTAGTATTGAAATTGTTCCAACAAGACCTATAATTGGTGCCCAGTTAAAAACCCAGGCTATAGCATTATCTGGTACTATGTTTTCTTTTGTAAAAAGTTTTACAACATCACGAAAAGGCTGGCGAATAGGTGGACCGATTCGACCTTGCATATGTGCAGATAATTTTCTATCTATTCCTTTGTAAATTAAACCAAAAAAGATACCAAATAAGGCAAGACCTATAGTACCTACCACCAATAGTAAGAATTCCAATGAAAACCCTGCCATGTTAACCATTTTAGATTACCCCTATAATAATGAATAATGCCCCTATTATAATCACAAACCATAGTACATAATCACTAGTGTTACCATTATGCATTTTTTCTAAAACATTGTAAACACTTTTTAAAGCCTGGGTAAAACCCCAATAAAGATTTTTTCCTTTTATATGCATTTCATCTTTGCTATACTCAGGATTACCTGATAAAAATGCCTTGGTTTGCTCTGTCCCTTTTTTGTAGTCTTTTTTTCCAAAACCTCGAATTATATATATTAAAAGTAATGCTATAATTATTGCAAGTCCCAATACAAGTGGGTTCCAAAAACCGCTACCTGTTTCTAAACTTTTTAGGAAAGTATCTATCATAATTTATGCACCTCCCACTATTGTACTAATATAGCTAGTTGTGTTTTGTAGCGCTTCTGCTGCAGGTGTTACAAGATTGTCAATTATTATATTTGGGAATAAACCAATAAAAATTATAATGCAAGCAACTAATGCCATTGCAGCAAGCATACTTTTTGGTACTTCTTTCACATTTTTTAAAGAAGGAATTTCTGGTCCTAAAAATATAGACTGGAATACCTTTACAAAAACTGCAAGAAGCATAATGCTACATATTATTGCAATAATTGAGAGAATTGGGCTTATTTGATAAGTAGATTGATAAATTAATAGTTTTGATGCAAAACCATTCATAGGTGGCATACCCGATACTGCTAAAAGTCCAATTAGGAAAAATATAGTTGTATATTTCATATTTCTTGCAAGACCACCTAGACTGTTTAGTGATGTTTGTTTTGTTGCATAATAAACTGCTCCTGCCACTAAAAATAAAAGACCGATGTCAAGTGCGTCATTAAGAATATGAAATAGTCCTCCCTTTAAAGCATATGTTCCTGCTACTAACATCTGTGGATTATCTGGAACTGAAAGGGCTAGACCGATGAGATATGATCCAATGGCAAGAAACATATAACCTATTTCTGCAACTGCTGTGTAGGCGATCATTTTTTTGAAGTCAGAACGCTTTAAAGCCATGAATACACCGATGAAAATACTTAGGACACCTAATGTTGTAATTATAATACCTATTAATAGACCTGGATAAAATGTGAATCCTGTGTTTAGTAATTGATTTCCATAAATTGTAAAAATGACTCTTAAACCACCATAAAGTCCTGCAAGTGTTGCACCAACCAGTATAAAAGTTACTGATGCAGGAGAACTACTATATGCATCAGGAAGCCACATATGCATTGGTGCAAGGCCTGACTTCATAGCAAGTCCCGTAACCAGTAAAACAAGTACGATTTTGTCAAAAAATGTGAATTGTATCGCATTAGCAATAGTTGCCATATTCAAGGCATTATACTGGGCGTATAGCAAACCTATGGCAAATAGAATAAACAACGCACCGATTGAGCTAATTACTATATATTTAAAAGCGGCATCTAGTGACTCCTTTTTATGAACATAGAAAGCAATCAATGCGCAAGAGGTTATACAAGATATTTCTAAGAAAACGAAGAAGTTAAATAAATCGCCTGTAAGCTCCATACCAAAAATACTTGTTACGAGAAGTAAAATAATTGTATAGTATTTATCTAGTCCATCCTGATCTTTCATAAAAGACCATGAGTATAATATACAAATAATCGCTAGAATTATAGTTATTATCACCATAAAGATAGTCATACTATCAATTTCAAACATTATTCTTACAGGAATATTCATTCCACTTGGTAGAGGGGCTCCACCACCAAACACATATGTTCTTATACCATTAGTTAGAACATCATAACCAAGTATAAGAACCAACAAACCTGTTATACAAAGCATTATCAAAACAAATAGGTTCCTAACAATTTCATTAATTTTACTTACAAGTGGTGTGAGAAATGCTGTAAGTAGAGGAACTGCAACAATCAAAGGAGGAGAATGCAGAGTTATGAGTTCAAACCAGTTCATTCTTCCGGCCCCCTAATTTTTCTAACATCCAAGGTTCCATAATGCTCGTAGATATGCATAATTAGAGACAACATCAATGCGAGAACAGCAACACCGATTACGATGCTTGTAAGAGTTAACGCCTGAGGAACTGGAAGTACCATACTACCTGGCGCATTTTTTACAACCTCCGAAGGTGCACTCGTAAAAATAGGTACAACACCACCTTCACGATAACCTAAAGTAATTAAAAACAGGTTAACCCCACTTTCAATAATAGAAATACCTATCACCATTTTAACTAAATTACGTTTAAAAAGAACAGCATATAAACCAATAAAAATCATCGCAACAACCGCAATAAAAGGTATATTGAAAATCATTGTCATTGTTTCCACTCCTTTAAACTACTAGCGTATGCCATAACAAGCACAATAACAAACAAACCAGCGATGACCTTTACCCCAACAGCAAAATTCATCAACGGCAAAACACCAGCTGTATTGAATTCTGCAGCGGTGCTACCTGTTTTTGGTACAATATTAAATAATATGCCATTGCGAACTAGGAAGTTATTGAAAAACCATCCTCCAAAAAGTAATCCAAAGAATGCTACTCCTATAAAACCTAGTGCACCTAGACTTTCAAACACTGAAAGTCTGCTAACTTTTATTTTCTCAAATACCCATGTTGAACCATATGCCACAAGCAACATTATGCAACCAGATGCAACAACAGCACCACCCTGAAAACCTCCACCAGGGGTAAGATGCCCATGAGCAATCACATAGAAACCAAATATCATGATAAAAGGAAAAGCGATATTAGAAAGAGTTCTAACAATCTTTGACATCTGACTCAATTTTTCACCCTCCTAAAAATCATTAAAACACCAGATACAGCAGAAAAAAGGATTGTAGCTTCACCAAGTGTATCAAAACCTCTGTAATCAAACACAACAGTTGTTATACCGCTGTTAGTACCAGTTTCATTTTGTGTATGCATAATGATATAGTCATCCATTTCAGTTTTCATTGGATCACCAAAAGAAAGCATTAGTGCAGTAGAAACAAAAAATACAACTAAGACCGAGAACATAACTACTGCAACAGTTGTTCTTAGAGACATTTTTACTCCTCCTCCATACGTTTTGTTCTTTTGATTGCAATAATCATAATTGCAGTAGACAGACAAGCCCCAACGCCAGCTTCAGCTATTGCAACATCAGGTGCCTGTAATACATAAAATTCCAAAGATAGTAGTAGACTCATAGCAGCCAATGCAATCGCAGCAACAAGCAGATCCTTGGTAACAACAGCAAGTATGCAAGATGAAACAGTTAAAACAAGTAGTAAAATGTTGACAATCTCAAATAACATATTATTGTTCACCTTCCTTCTTGCTAAAAGCAGTTTTAGAACTTGTTTTTTTTCTTGTACTTTTCTCAGTTGGTTTATCTTGCAATTCATCGATAACTGCCTGAGCAGGCATAACGCCACTTTTGTGTGCAGCACGAGCAATCGCATGAGCACTAACAGGATTTGTTAGTAGTATTGCAATCAATGCAAAAGCAGAATGAATCACCAGTACAGATCCATTAAGATCACCAGACCACCAATTTTTAAAACCAATAAGAATCACAGAACCAATAATGAAAATAGAGCCGAACGTTGTACACTTAGTTCCAGCATGTAACCTTGTGTAGACGTCAGGAAAACGTAATAACCCAACACCCGCAAGTACATTAAAAAACACGCCTATTCCTAAAAAGACATAGATGATTATATCAAAAATCATCTAGAACTCCCCTCCCTCTAGATACTTAGCTATGAACAAAGTCGATATGAAAGACAGTAGAGCATAAACAATCGCTACATCAATATAGATGACCTCCTCGTATGCTGCACCATAAATAACCATACCAACAATAACAATCGTGTTTATTGTATCAACACCAACTACTCGATCAGGTATGGTCGGGCCAAAGATTACTCTGACTATGGCCATTATAACACATAGTAAAACGGCTATTAACACAATCATATATTCGTTAAAAAATTCAATCATTCAGCAATCCTCCTAACCCATTTTGGGAAATTACCACAAATATACTTACAATCAACTGGTTTTTTCTCCAAAGCTTTCTCATCCACATTAATCCAATGAATATACAGATCATTGGTGTTCTCATCGATGTCAACACTTAGAGTACCTGGTGTTAATGTTATAGAATTAGCAAGCAAAGTGATACCAAAATCCGTTTTCAACCCTGGTGATATTTTTACTATGCCTGGTTTTATTTTACCAGTGATGACACGATACGCAACATCCAGGTTTGCTTTTGTTAGTGCAATAAAAAATGGTCCTATCATATATACAAGGAATGTAAACCATCGAACAGGGTTTAGCATTCTAAAGCTATCTTTGACAAAAATTTTTCTTGCTGCAATACCTACGACGATTGAAAGAAGGGCACCAAAAGCAATTTCTATCCAGCTCCATAACCCTAAAACCTCAGTTCCACTCCCTGTAGTAAAAAGAAGGTATATTACAAAACAGAGAAGTGTTGTTATAATAAACGCTAACATTTTTTTCCTCCCTAGACTACTATCTTTAATTGATTCGGTATAATTATAATTGTTTTTAAAATGTTATGGTTTTAAAAAAGAAAAACATCAAAAGTAATATACAGCAAACATATATCTGTGAGAAAATCAAGGGGAGTTAATTTAAATGAATGTTAAACTAATAGGTTTTACTCCTGATTCTGAAAAAATACCTGCTATGGCTGCTAAACTTACACATAGTAAAATAAAACCTGAAGATTTAGATAGAGCCTCCGATAAAGAATTAAAAGTAATACTGGAACAGGTTATGAAACTTGGTCATACAAGTGTTATTGAACATACTACTTTTACATTTGCAATTAGTGATGTGAGTCGATCTTAAACACATCAGCTGGTAAGGCATCGTATAGCTAGTTATGCGCAACAGAGTCAAAGATATGTAGATTTTAAAGAGCCAAACTATGTGACTCCTCCAACAATTGTAAAAAATAGTGAGATGAAAGAAGCCTACGATAAAACAATGACAATTATCTGGAAACAATACAATAAACTTCTTGAGATGGGTATACCTGCAGAGGATAGTCGTTTTATTTTGCCAAATGCTGATTGTACAAATATTATGGTAACTATGAATGCTAGATCATTGTTGAATTTTTTTGAACTAAGATGCTGTCAACATG
>JALHTX010000187.1 GCA_022866015.1 Thermoplasmatota archaeon | reverse complement strand
GTATACCCGCAGCATTACTCCAACTCTCGATGGCGATTACCTTGATTATTGTAAACATCATTATAGTGATAGTAGTTAACGCTGGAACCGATGGTGTCGCAGTTTATCAGACTGGATGGAAAGTTGCAACATTAGCGACCATGCCTCTTCTCGGGATTGCAACTGCGGTGATCTCTGTCACTGGTGCAGCATATGGTGCAAAAGAGTACAAGAAGCTTAACACAGCGTATATATATAGTGTAAAAATCGGGTTAATTTTAGAAATAATAATTGCTTTAGTAACGTTTATACTAGCACCTTTTATCGCTGCATCTTTTACAACATCTGAGGATACAACAAGAATCTTTGATGCTCTTCAAAACTTTATCATGATTATCTGTTTATTTTACCCAGGTGTTGCTTTTGGTATGATTACTTCTTCGATGTTCCAAGGAACTGGTAAAGGAATTAACTCTTTACTTATTACATTACTTAGAACCATTATTTTTACACCATTATTTGTAGTACTATTTGCTACTATCTTGAGTATGGGCTTACCTGGTGTATGGTGGGGGATTGTTGTTGCAAATCTAACAGGCTCAATGATTTCATTTATATGGGGTAGACTATACATAAATAATCTTTTAAAAATAAAAGACTATGATATAAATTATAAAGTAGATTAGAAACATTTAAAAATCAATAGTGACTTTATATTAACGTTTGTTAAAATGAAATCTGATATTTTAAAGATAATTATAATTTTTTTTGTAAAAGATTTACCAGTTTTAACAAATTTTAATCAATAAAAGTTAAAAAGGACGCAATATTACCAAACGCCTGGTAATCCTTATGGTTTCCTCTTCAAAATATATTCGTCAACCAATAGTAAGTGTGTTAGGTCACGTTGATCATGGTAATACTAGTTTATTAGATTACATCAGAGGTTCAACCGTTGCAGCACGGGAAGCAGGTGCTATAACACAACATATAGGAGCAACAGAAGTACCAATAGATGTAATTTATACTATATGTGGAGAACTGCTTAAAGGAAAAAAATTTACATTACCAGGTCTTTTATTTATTGATACACCGGGTCATCATGCTTTTACAACACTACGTTCCCGTGGTGGAAGCCTAGCTGATATTGCAATATTACTTATTGATATAAACGAAGGTTTTAAACCTCAAACCTATGAATCACTTAAGATTTTAAAACAATACAAAACACCATTTATTGTTGTAGCAAACAAAATAGATGCAATCTCTGGTTGGCAAAAAACAGATGGCGTTGCAAAAAATCGGATTAATAATCAAAGAGTAAATGTAAAAAATATTTTTGAAGAAAAAATATATGAAATTATTGGTACAATATCTGAAAACAAACTAAACTCTGATCTTTATTTTAATATCTCAGATTTTAGAAAAACAATAGGTATAATTCCTATTTCTGCAAAAACAGGTGAGGGTATACCAGAGCTTTTAATGATACTTGTGGGTCTTGCACAAAGATTTTTAGAAGAAAAACTTCAAATTGAATCTGGACCTGGAAAAGGAACAGTACTGGAGGTAAAAGAAGAGGTAGGTCTTGGTAAAACAATAGATGCAATAATTTATGCAGGAACGATTAGAAACAATGATAAAATAGTTATAGGAACAACAGGAGAACCCCTCGTAACAAAGATAAAAGCACTTCTAAAACCAAAACCACTTGATGAAATACGTGATCCGCGTGAACGTTTTGTTAGTGTAAAAGAAGTTCATGCTGCATGTGGAATAAAAATCAACTCACCAGATTTAAACGATGTTGTACCTGGTGCACCGATACGTGTTGCAACTGAGAAAATAGATGAAATAATTCAGGAAATTAAAAAACAAACAAAAATTGATTTTGAATTAGATGATCAAGGAATAATAATTAAAGCAGATACAATCGGATCACTTGAAGCACTTATAAAAGAATCCCGTGAAAAAGGAATAAAAATTAGAAAAGCAGAAATCGGAAATGTATCAAAACGTGATATAATAGAAGCAGACGCAACGCTTGACCAGTTAAACAAACTTATTTTTGCGTTTAATATAAAAATACTGCCCGAAGCAAAAGAAGAACTTGCGAACACTAATATAACAATATTTTCAGAGGATGTAATCTATACAATTATGGAAAACTATGATGAATGGATAGAAAAAAAGAAAGCAGAAATAGAACAATCACGAAGAAAAGAATACATACATCCAGGTATGATAAGATTCTTACCAGAATATGTTTTTAGAGTAAGCCATCCTGCAGTAATTGGTGTAAGAGTACTTGGTGGAAGAATAAAAATGGGTATGCGTCTTATGAAAAATGATGGAAATATTGTAGGAACAATAAAAGGTATGCAATCAGAAAACAAACCTATTGAAGAAGCAATACAAGGTCAAGAAGTCGCAATATCAATAGAGGGAGTAACGGTGGGAAGACAAATAAAAGGAGAAGACATATTATTTACTGATATACCTGCAAGTGATGCAAAAAAACTGCGAGATTTGGATGTATTAAACATTGATGAAAAAGATGTACTGAATAAGATATTTGAAATCAAACGAAAAAATGATAAATTCTGGGGTATGTAAAAACATATTTTTGAAAACAATTCATATCTATTGGATTAATATTCTATTAATAATAAGAAAAATAATAAATAACCTATTATTACGGGGTATCAAATGACTCAGGATTCTTTAAAAACTATAAAAAATGCAGAAAAAAAAGCAATTGAACAAATTGAAAATGCAAAAAAAGATGCCGAAAAAATCATTGAAAAAGCAAGAAAAGATGCTGAAAAGGAAAAAATAAAAATATTGCAAAATGTTCAAAATAAGATAAAGAAACTCTGTGAAGATGCAGAAAAATCTGCAAAAGAGGATATCAATAAACTTAAAAGTGAAGCAAAAAAGGAGATTTCTAATCTTAGCAACTTAGCAGATAAAAATATTTCTAAAGCAGTAGATATAGTTATAAAGGAGATTTCTGAGGGGGAATAAACCATTATATTTCCAGCTCCAATGAAAAAAGCTTCAATTATTATTCATCAAAACTATGTAGAAGTTGTTGTTAAAAATCTACATGAAACTGGCTTAATGGAAATCATAGATATATCAAAAGAAGATTTAAATTTAGAATCAAAAAACGAATTAATAAACTTTAAATTTGATACATGCACAAGTTATAAAGATAGATTTTCAAAATTAATTAATATTTTAACTAAAGTTACACCTAAGAAAAAAGGTATAAAGGCAATTCTACACCCTGATTTACCAAAAATAAAAATTGTTGAAGATAAAATATTAGATGAAATGTATTCCTATGCTGCAGGTTTTATTAATAAGATAGAAAAAGATATTTTAGAGGATGAACAAAAACTTCATAAATTAGATGAAGAGATAAAAAAAATCAATTTAAACATTCAACAGCTAAACTACATAAAAGATTTTAATGTAGATGTTTTAGATATTCGTGAATCAAAATACCTTGTTATTAAAGCAGGTAAAACAACTGATATAAAAAGTATTAGAACGCAAATTGATGGTTTGGAAAAATCATTAATATATTCAAAACAATTTGGTACCGGTAAAAAAGCTGAATGGGCTGTTATAGTAGTTACTTATATATCCGAAAAAGAAATTATCGAAAAAATATTCAGAGAAAATGTATCAGAATTTAATTTCCAGGGGTTATCCGGCCTTCCAAAAGATATTTTGAACTCTTTAGAAAAAGAAAAGGAAGAAATAAATAAAGAAACAAAAAAAATTGTTAAACTTTTACGCGATCTAGCTGATCGTTATCTTAATGATTTGTTAGCTCTCAGGGAGGAACTTCAAATTGAGATAGTTAAAATAGAGGCTTCAAATAATTTTGTAAAAACAAATTATACTTATATTATCAACGGATGGATTCTAGAAAAAAATCAAGTTGCTTTAAAAGAATCCTTAACCTTTATTTCAGATGATCATGTTATATGTAATTTTGAATCACCATCAATTAATCCGGATAATCCACCTACTTATTATTATACACCTAGTTGGGCAGGATCATTCAAAACAATCCTGGAAATGTTTGCTACTCCTAAATATAATGATATTAATCCAATGTTCTTTGTAGGTATTTTTTTTATTTTATTTTTTAGTTTTATGCTTGGTGATGCTGGTTATGGATTAGTAATCCTATTTTGTTCTTTGTATGGATACATAAAACTTGGGAAACATAGTCCATTTTTTAAAGACTGGTCTTTTATGGGTATATGGCTTGGTGTAACAACAACAGTTGTTGGATTTTTAACTAATGGATTCTTTGGTGATTTAATTCCAAGATTTATTTACGGTGATCCTACTAAATCACTTTATAGTTTAGATGTAATGGGTGTACATCTACCTATTGATGGACTGAGAAATCCTATAATAATGTTGTCTATAGCATTAATTCTTGCTCTTGTTCAACTTAATCTTGGTATAACTTTAGGTATGTATCAATCATATAGGAATAAAGAATATAGAGCTTTGTTGTTGCAATATGGTTCATGGATCCCATTGCAATTAGGCGGTGGTTTATTAATTGGGTATATGATTTTAGATTGGTATTTGGATACAATTTTTGTATATATTGCAATTATTTTTACATTGATAGGAATTATTTTATTATTTATTCATACTCGTGGTCCTGTAGGTTTCTTTTCCATAACTGGTTATGTAGGTGATTGGCTTTCATATGCTCGACTTATAGCACTTGGACTTTCAACAGCAGGTATGGCTCTTGCCATAAATGTTGTCGGAGAACTAGTTATACAGATGATTCCTATAATTGGATTTGTGATTTTCATTATAGTTATGATATTAGCTCATTTTGCTAATCTTATAATACAAGGATTAGGCGCAGGAGTTCATTCGCTACGTCTTCAATATATCGAGTTTTTCAATAGGTTTTATGAAGGTGGTGGAAGAGAATTCACCCCTTTTAAAATAAAAAGAGTATATACAAAAACAAAAGAAAAAATGTAGAATAAATATGGAGGAAAAAATATGATAAAGAAAAAAATATGGATAATAATGCTGCTGTTTGCGACGATTATACTATTCGCAGGTATTGCAAGTGCACAAGAAGAACAACTCACTAGAGACCAAGTAAACAATAACAAAACATTATTGATACTTGGTTGTGCTATTGCTGTTGGTATATCTGGTATATCAGCTGCTACAGGACTGACTTTTTCTGGAGCGTCAGCTGTTGCTGTTGCTGCTGAAAAACCAAATATCGGATCAAAACTTTTGGTTTTGCAGGTTTTACCAATGACGCAATCAGTATATGGTTTACTAACAGCGATACTGATGTTGATGGGTTCAGGATTGCTAGGTGGAACTGAGACTGCAGTAATGACGACTAATCCTATCATCGGTCCAGCTGCTATATTTATTGGTATTGTTGTTGCACTTACTAGTACATCCGCCATTAATCAGGGTATACTTGCATCTTCATCAATAAATGCAGTTGGAAGAAACCCAGATGTATTTACAAAAGGAATAATTTATACAGTTACTACTGAGGCTATGGCTATCTTTGGTTTACTAACAGCGATATTCATAATGGTAGGTTTACAGCTTTTATAAAAAAACTAAGAATGATATTATGTCGGCAGAAAAGATTATTCAACAAATAAATAATGATGCAGAATCTGAGATAAGAAAGATAATTAGAGATGCTGAACAGCAGGCAAAGCATATAATTGAACATGCAAGGGAAGAAGCAGAAGCTGAGTCAATAAATATTAAACTAGAGGGAAAAAAACACAGTGAAAACACTAAAAAAGTTCTAGTCGCAAAAGCAAAACAGGAAATTAAACATGAAATAATGAATGCAAAAGAAAAAATTATCGAAGAAAGTTTTTTACAAGTATACAGTCGACTATTAAAAATAAATGAAGAACACTACAAAAAAATCATAACAAAACTTATGGAAAATACTAGAATAAAAATCGGTAAAGATTGTAAATTACTAGTTTCAAGAGATGTCGATAAAACAATTGCAAAAAACCTAAGATTAGATGTCGTTGGTACAATAGATGCTATAGGTGGCTTTGTGGCCATATCCCATGATAAGAAGATAAAACTAAACAATACATTTGAAGGTATTATCGATAGAAACAAGGATAAATTAAGAGTAAAAGCGGGAAAAATTCTTTTCTTATAAAATGGAAAAGTGAATAAACATTGTTAGAAACACTATTTGACCCCAATAATTATCCATTCTGGATTATTGTACTTAGCGTCATTGCTATAATTATCCTTTTTATTTTGCGTTCTTTTTCTTTCTACTTCAAATTTGTTTACCCAAATGCAAAATTTGAAGCAATAGGTAATCCATTTGTAACAGAAAAAGAACTTGATAATGTTGTGGAAAGCAAAGATATCCTTTCTTTTATGGAAAAAATAAACAAGTTAAAGGATTATAAAATATCTGGGACAGATACATATTCTATACAGAAATCATTTGATGACTTATTTATTCAAACAATTTATATGATGCGTAATGACAGCTCTAAAAAGATGAATGAGTTTTTTGATATTTATCTTGAAAAACTTGATATGTATCTTATAAAAAACATATTAAAAAGTAAAATAGATGGCAAAACAGTTGAACAAGAAAAAATAAAAGAAGCAATACTTCCAACGACAAAAAAACTTTTACAGAAAATTATTGATGCTGAAAAAAATAATTTACCTGTTATACTCAGAGAATATAAATTTAATGAAGAAATAATCAAAGCTATTTTCAATGAGAAACCTGATTTTTTAAAAATTGACACAGCAATAAGTAAAGATATGATAAATAGATTTAAGCAAACTAAGGTTCCACATAAATGTGAAAAAGCAAAACAAAAATTTGTTAAAACAATGACAGATATCATTAATATAAAAAACATACTAAGGGCAAAACAATTAGGTTATAATCAAGAGCTTTGTAAGGACCTTTTTATTGGTGAAGGGCAGGAAATTGCATTATGGAAATATAATGAACTAGCTAGTCTTGAATCAGTTTCACAGGTAATCTCAAGTCTGGAGGGTACATCGTATTATAATACACTTAAAGATGCTATTGAGAGTTATAACAAAGAAAAATCAGTACAATTGCTAGAAGTTGCTCTTGATCAGCGTTTCTTGAAAATTGTAAAGGATATTTCTACTCAGAATTACATAAATATTGGTCCAACAATTAGATTTCTCATATCAAAAGAATTTGAAATAATGAATCTTAAAATTATTGCAAAAGGTATCGCTGAAAATTTATCAAAAGATTTTATTAAAAAATTCTTAGTCCTAGAAGGTGCCACATGAAACTTGCAGGTTTATGTGACAGAGACACAGCAGCAGGTCTTAGACTTGCTGGTGTAAAAGAACTATTCATACCAGAAAAAAACGAACTACTCCTTTGGAATAAGATTAAAGAAAGAGATGATATAGGAATTCTATTTATAACAGAAGAAATAGTAAGAACACTTGACAATCATCTTAAGGATTATCGTTTAATTAATAATATTCCAATAATTATTGAAATACCTGATAAAAAAGGTAGAAAAAAAGATCATATTGATTTTGTAACTCATCTTATTAAAAAAGCAGTTGGTATTGAAGTAGATAAAGAAAAAATTAAATAAAAAATAAGTTTGGAGGAAAACAACATATGAAAAAAGAAGCCAAACAAGGTAGAATAATACGAATTTCAGGTCCCGTCATAGAAGCAGATGGAATGCGTGGGGCAAAAATGTACGATGTGGTACGAGTCGGAGAAGAAAACTTAATAGGAGAAATAATCAGACTTAATTCAGATAATGCAATCATTCAGGTTTATGAAGATACAAATGGTATTAAACCAGGTGAAAAAGTAATATCCACAGATGAACCACTCTCCGTAGAACTAGGGCCGGGTCTTTTGACAAACATTTATGATGGTATACAAAGACCATTACCTGATATCATGAGAAAAACAGGTAATTTCATCACCCGTGGTGTTGAAGCACCGGCACTTGATCGTGAAAAAAAATGGTTGTTTAAACCTACTGTAAAACCTGGCGATATCGTACAGAGTTGTGATGTCATAGGCGAGGTTGAAGAAACCTCAATTATTACTCATAAAATAATTGTTCCTCCATATATAAAAGGCAAAATTTTAAAAATTGAAAAAGAAGGAAAATATACTGTAGAAGACACAATCTGCGTTATTTCAACAGATGATGGTGATAAAAAACTTCAGTTGATGCAACGCTGGCCAGTTCGTATGCCAAGACCTGTATCTAAAAAATATGACCCAAGTATACCATTAATAACAGGTCAACGTGTAATTGATACATTTTTCCCAATTGCAAAAGGTGGAACAGCGGCTATTCCAGGTGGGTTTGGGACCGGAAAAACTGTGGTGCTTCATCAGCTTGCAAAATGGAGTGATGCTCAAGTCGTTGTTTATGTTGGTTGCGGTGAGCGTGGAAACGAGATGACTGATGTACTTAGGGAGTTTCCAGAACTTAAAGATCCAAAGACTGGTGAACCATTGATGAATCGTACGGTTCTTATCGCAAATACAAGTAATATGCCTGTTGCAGCTCG
>JALHTX010000023.1 GCA_022866015.1 Thermoplasmatota archaeon | reverse complement strand
TGCGTAGTGATATTATACATGACGCAGAAGCAGAGGGTCTTGAATCAGTTAAAGTTGAAGACGCACTTGATCGTCTTAAGAGGCAGGGTCAGATTTATGAGCCTGTGCATGGTAAATATAAAATAACTGAATATTAAAAAAGCTATAGTTTAGGTGAATTTAGTTTGCTTATTGCTTTTCTAATATTTTCTCTTTCTCTTTCGCCAAGCTCTGATACTATATAGTCTGTAAACTTTGTTCTTATATCATTCCAGTTGAGAGTTGTCACCCCAAAATCATGTTTCTTTCCACCAGTCGATGCTTTGTGTACAGTTGGCATCATCTCACGGGGGTTTGCATTATCCATGTGCATAATGTAGTTTTTCTTTAATGTTTTGTTCTCAAGAACATATATCTCAAATCTTCTGTTGAAATATTTAAAATTAGGGTCTTTATCGTAGTATCTATATTCAAGTTCAAAATCTTTATTTATTGGTATTGTTCCTTTGTCCATAGTGCATCCTCATAAAATGTAAATATGAGGTAGAATTTAATATTTTTTATTTTTTTTAATAGAAAAAAAAGAATGTTTTAGGGCTATTTTTTAGTCCATATAGTAGCTAGCTGGATATGGCTCTGGTTTAAGTCCTTTTCTTTCACGTATTTGTTTTACTACTTCTGGTTGTAATTGTTTTGGTAATGGTTCAAAACCCATGTTTTCTGTGTTCCATAGTACTCTTCCACCAGTGGCTGATCTTATTGCTGAAGCAAAACCAAACATCTCTGCGACTGGTGCTTTTGCATCTATGTTTACCATGTCTTTTTCTGTTTGCATATCTTTTACTTGTGCGCGGCGTTGGTTTAATTCTCTTGTTGCATCTCCCATTAGGTCTTGTGGTGTGCTAATAAATACTTTTTGTATTGGTTCAAGTAGTATTGGACCAGCAATTGTAATAGCACCGTATATTGCATTTCTTGTTGCAGGTATTACTTGTGCAGGACCACGGTGTATTGTATCCTCATGTAGTTTTGCATCTACGAGTTTTACTAGTAATCCTTGGCAGGGTTCACTTGCAGTAGGTCCACTTTTCATTACTTCATCAAATGCTTCTTTTATCAGTTCACGTGTTTCAAAAAGGTATTGTATACCTTTTGTTACATCTGTTATAAGATTAAGTCCTTTTAATCCAAAAACTCCTTTTGCTGTTTCTTTGTCCATTCCTAGTTCTTGTAGTTTTTTTAGTACTTCGTTTTTATATTTTTTTACATTTTCTGGTATTTCATTGTTGTATATTGCTTTTATAATGTTTTCTGGTAATGGTTCTACTATTATGTAAAAACGGTTGTGTTTGTTTGGTGATTTTCCCTCAAATTTAGTTGGGCTTTTCTTTGAAATACTTTCACGATATACGACAATTGGCTCAGAAGTTATTATATCTACTTTATGTTCGACTCTAATACGATATTCTGTGATTTCAAGGTGCAGTTCTCCCATACCACTCATTAGGTTTTCACCGGTTTCTTGATTAATATTAACTGTTATACTTGGATCTGCTTTACTAATAATTCTTAGTACTTCTATTAGTTTTGGTAAATCTTTCATATTTTTTGCTTCAACGGCAACTGTTACAACTGGTTCACTTATATGTACTATTTTTTCAAATGGTTCAGCATCAGGAGTGTCTGTGACGGTACAACCTGCTATTGCATCTCTTATTCCTGTTGCAGCAGCAATGTTACCTGCAGTTACGTAATCAACAGGTATTTTATCTGCGCCCACCATTAAATTTACTTGTTGTACACGGTTGACTTTTGGCATACCTATAACGTATACTTCTTGTCCTCGTTGTATTTTTCCACTATACATACGACCGATAGCTACTTCTCCGGCATGTGGATCCATAATAATTTTTGTAATCATGAGTGCTAGTGGTCCTTTTTCATTGGTTTCTATCATGCTTTTTCCAAGTGGAGTGTTTTTATCTCCATGCCAGATTTGGGGTATACGGTATTTTTGTG
>JALHTX010000186.1 GCA_022866015.1 Thermoplasmatota archaeon | reverse complement strand
GCCCCATTTCCATTCCCAATCTGTTGGAATTCCATCGTTATCGGGGTTAAGTTTTGAATCATCAACTCTTGGATCGGTTCCTAACACATTTACTTCTGTCCAATATGGAATACCATCTGAATCACTATCAGTCTGATATAGGTTAAACCATACCTCAAAGGTTTCTCCGCGATAATGGCCATAGCCAACATCGTCCATAAAACTATCATCACCGTTCCACCGACCCGTACGATAGTCATAAGTTACTGTTATTTTATCTCTGATGTAATCTTGTGATTTACGACCGAGCAACCCGGATGGAACTCTTTCTACAAGGGTAAGTGTTACGCTAGATTTTTCCTGTTCTTCTGGAGTATCTTCCAGTATCTTATTCTCCTGTAAAATAGTATCCCAGGTGTTGAAAAGTATTTCGCTTTCTGCACCAGCAGCTACAACGTCTTTACTGATATACTCAGTATCATCTATATTACTAATAAAATAAAAACTTGGTTTTTGTTTCCAACTATTTCCAGTTTTAATTATTTTATCAAGAAGACCTCTATGTCTTATGCGTAGAATTTCTAAAATTAATCCTTGATTTGTTAGAGGACTGATACGGTTATCTATTACCTTGATGTTTTCTGGTTCTTCTTCATGCTTTTCTTCCTTAGTATATTGTATATATACAAAAGTTGATGATAGTATAATTATTGTTAGTATTGCTAACGCTAATAATATTGTTTTATTTTTTTTGTTCATTTTTTAACCGTATTAATTTTCAAATTTAATAATAAATTATATTTTATATAAATGTTTTCTTTTATATTTACTTTTTACTCTCTCTTTGCAACAAAATTAGTTAACAGTTGTTAATAAATAAGTTTTTTGACTAAAACAAAAAACCTAACTTACTTATTTTGTTTTGTTATTTATATACTAAAACAACACAAGGAGGCATACGAAGATTTTTTACTCCATCTGTTGCAATAGCCATTTTAAAAACTTTAATCTCAACAGGATGATTTTTTTTCATATTGAGAATAAAATGCCTTGGAATATATGGATCATTTAAATAGATAAAATTATCATCCATACCAGTTACGACCACCCAATGAAACACATTTTCATTGATTATAGGTTTAAGATTCAAAAAAACTAAAGGAGGAATACCATTATCCAAAGATTCTCTAATTACATCAAATATCTCTCTACCAAGATATACTGGTATCTTTAAATGACGTGCTCCAAAAGAAATAATATATTCGTATAAATTAATGAAACTACGAAACTTTAAATATGAGTCTGAAAACTTTTTCGTTTGATAAATTTCAGTTTTAAAACCCTTTTTCATAGCTGTTCTAGCTAAACCATACTGAAGAGTACCACCAAGAAATACAAAGGGATTACTTTTTAACCATAAATCAAACTCAGTATTTTTAGAAAATTCAAATTTTCTATCCCAATATTTCATCACCATCATTAAAGATGCAGGTCCACATGTATACTGGCGAGACTGTTGATAATATGGAACATCCAATATATTGGAATTATTTTTTTTATTTATATTCATCTATCAAATTGCCTCATCTTTTTGGTCTATTCGTATAACTTTCAAAATTTCTTGAAATTGTTGCTAAAAATGGATAAAAACCAAGTCTAAGACTTCTAAAATCCCTAAACATAATATTTGAAACAGAGTTAAATTCATTATATATTTTATTAAAACCACGTTCAAGTTCTTACTTT
>JALHTX010000022.1 GCA_022866015.1 Thermoplasmatota archaeon | reverse complement strand
TAGATATTCGTAAAAAATTAGTCTTAGCTGAAAAAGGGCATAAACTCTTAGAAGAAAAAAGGGATGCTCTTGTAGAAAAATTCTTCGGAATTATTCATAAAAGAAACGAACTTGTAAAACAGACAGATATTGATTTTTCAATTGCTTTTTTATCTCTTATACAATCACAAATGATACTAGGTGAAAAAAAAGTAGATGACATATCATATATAACACCAGATATCGGTTTAATAGACATAGAAACAGATAATATAATGGGTGTAAAAATACCAAAGATGAACAAGTCGCAAATAAAACAAGAGCTAGAACCTAGTTATAGTTTTATAGAGACATGTTCAAAGCTAGATGATGCGCAACAAGAATTCAAACATCTTTTAATAAAACTTGTGGATCTTGCAGATTTAGAAGGAGGTATTAAATCACTAGCAGTCGAAATAGAAAAAACTAAAAGGCGGGTAAATGTGCTTGAAAACAACCTTATCCCAAAACTTAATTCTACGATTAAATACATTGAAATGCAACTTGAAGAAAGAGAAAGAGAGGATTTTTTTAGAAGAAAAAGAATAAAAGCATTAATAGACGCCAAAAAGAGTTAAACATGAATAAAATAGAAGAAGACCCAATACTTGGAAGTTTTTTTGATACACCTGAAAAAAAAGCAAAATGGCTTGTGTTTATAAAAATTGGGTATATCATCTGGATTCTTTTTATGGTTCTGGGACTTTTCTCAATTCTTTTCTACTATATCTTCTGGTAATATATCAAAATAAATTTATGCAAAAGAGGAGCTATAAATTTAATTAACTATATAAAATACGTATTGTTTGCATCTAACATATTAACATATACAATCTATTTAAAAAAATAATAAGGAGGAGCTAATGAATGTTTCTTCAAGGAGCAACAGTATTTGAGGTCGCAGCAATATGGATTACTCTTCTTGTTGCCGTTTTAGGTCTGGTTTATGCCTACTTTCTTAAAAAATACGTCATGAAGCAGGAGGAAGGCAATAAAGAAATGAAAGAAATATCAAAAGCTATTCAAGATGGCGCTGAAACATATCTACGCAGACAACTAAGAACTGTTTTCTTTGTAATCGTAATTCTAGCAATAGCTCTCTTTCTTACCGCTTATGTAGGAAAACCGGTGAACTGGACAGGTTCAAACGAGGAATGGATACTTGTTTCTATCGGTCGAATGCTCGCTTTCCTTATGGGCGCTGGTTTCTCTGCAAGTATTGGCTACTTTGGGATGAGGATGGCTGTGCGTGCTAATGTGCGAGTGGCACAAGCATCAAAAACAAGTTTGAGAAAGGCAGTCACTATAGGATATAGAACAGGTACGATAGTTGGGATGTTGACTGATGGTCTTGGGCTACTTGGTGGTGCAATAATTTTTATTATCTACGACATCAATGCTCCTGAAGTTTTGCTTGGTTTCGGGTGCGGTGGCACGTTAATTGCCTTGTTCATGCGTGTAGGTGGCGGAATATTTACAAAAGCAGCAGACGTTGGTGCAGACCTCGTCGGTAAATTAGAAAAAGGAATCCCTGAGGATGATCCCAGAAACGCAGCTGTAATAGCAGATAATGTTGGCGATAATGTTGGGGATTGTGCAGGGATGGCCGCCGACATTTTTGAATCCTATGAGGTGACGATGGTTTCAGCAATGATTTTAGGTTTAGCAGCTTTTGCTGGTAACCCTCACCATCAATATGTAGCCGTGGTATTTCCGCTGTTGGTGAGAGCCATTGGTGTTGTCAGTTCCATCGTTGGTACCTACGCGGTTCGTTCAAAGACTGAAAAAGAGCATGTGATGAAGTCGATTCATCGAGGATTTAGCATTTCTGCGTTTATATCCATTGTTGGATTTATTGTTCTTGCATTCTTCTGGGTGGATACTCAAATAGCAGATGGTTGGAAGTTTGGCGCTGCAACCTTATCTGGAATCATTATGGCAGTGGTTATTAACTATCTTACCGATTATTTTACTTCAACCAAACATAAACCGGTCCAAGAAATCGCCGAATCAACGGAAACTGGTTCTGCAACGACCATCCTCAGTGGTTTAGCCACCGGAATTGAAAGCAGCGTATGGGCACTGTTCGTCATAGTTGGCGCGATGATTGCATCCGCCCTTCTATTTCCTGCTGAATCGCCCTTTCTTATAGCATATGGTGTTTCGCTTTGTGGGATAGGGATGCTTACGTTGACGGGAAATACGATCTCCATGGACTCCTTTGGTCCCATTGTGGATAATGCAAATGGCATAGGAGAAATGACACATATGGAACCTGAGGCTCGACAGAGGCTGGCAGAAATGGATGCTGTTGGTAACACAACAAAAGCAATCACCAAGGGCGTTGCCATTGCCTCTGCAGTTATTGCCGCAGTCAGTTTGTTTGCCTCATACATGGTTGATATCAACCGTGTGCTGGCACAATTGGGAGCACCTGCAATTAACACAATTAACGTTGCCAGTACAAAAGTGTTTGTTG
>JALHTX010000185.1 GCA_022866015.1 Thermoplasmatota archaeon | reverse complement strand
TAACCAATGAAGAACCATACCATGCATCATAAACAAATTTAGAGTCCTCAATAATTTGAACAAAAACAAAAATATCGAGGGCAAGGGCACCCCCAGATTTGAACTAGGCCTATTTCTGAGCCTCTAACTTCGTGATTGGGGATCTTTCAACCACTTGCCAAATTGTGCTTTGAGCACCAAGGAATGTTTGTGGATTAAACCCTTGCCGATAAAAAGATAAACGAGGTAGATTATTAATGTAACGAAAAGAAAAGAGAGTTCTAAGGAAGGTTCAAATCCTTTCCCCTGCACTTATTTTTTACACTATTTTTGTTTCAATCTCACTAAACCAGTATTAACAGAAGAAAAACAGGTTTTAATATGCCAAAAAACCATTGCAATACATAATTATTTAAGATAAGTGGTAACAATACCCCCTAGAAAGAACTAAAGCTGAGAGTTTCATTTTTCGTTTTTTTACGAGCTATTGAGATTTTTGATTTTTAATCTTTTGTACACTCTAGACGATATAGTCTAAGGAGGTGAAAACAAATGAAAGGAACTATAAAATGGTACAACCCAATGAAAGGTTTTGGATTTATCCAAGGCGAAGATGGAAAGGACGTCTTTGTTCACTCTACAATGTTACCAACCGGGACAGACATTAATCCGGATGATCCAGTTGAGTACACAATAGAGGAGTCGGAACGAGGACCAAGAGCGACAAATGTAAAGATGTGTTAAAAAGCACCTATATGGTTGTGAACCATGTATTGGCTAAATGCAATCTGTAATATTATGTCAGATTGCAATCTAACATATAGTTAGATGTATTAAATGGAGGAAACAAATTATGACAGAGAAAACAAAGGAAAAAATAACTATTGAAGAAAAAAGAACTGATGAAAACGTAATATATGTAGGACATAAACCTCCGATGAGCTATGTACTCGCAGTAGTAACACAGTTTCAGGGTAGTGGCTCAGACGAAGTTATAATAAAAGCTAGGGGCAGATCTATAAGCACAGCAGTTGATACTGCAGAAATCGTGAGAAACAGGTTTATCAAAGACGCAAAAATCAAAGACATAAAAATAAGTACTGAAAGTATCACCAATGAGGAAGGCAGAACTTCAAATGTATCTTCAATTGAAATAATCCTAACAAAGAAGAGTAAATAAGCGATAAGCTTTTGCAATTAAAAAAAGAGGAGTTACTTTCTTAGAAACCCTAACGAAGTAAGCTCCTTTGATAATTTATCTACTGCTAAGCGCACATACTGTGTTATAGACGTAAAACACCCTTACTAAGCATATTAACTAACAATTGTTAATGAGAGGTTTATAAATCAAATGTTGTTTTTGAAATAATGGTTTGAGGGGGGAAATATGAAAAAACAACTAATGCTAGTTGGAATAATTGTCATACTTCTAACAGTTGGATTTAGTGGATGCAACGAAATTGGTTTAACTCATATAGGCGATTTACAAGCAAATCCAGGAAAATATTTAGGTAAAGAGGTTAAAGTAAAAGGAGAAGTAAACTTTACACATATTTCTGATGATAAGGGACATTCATTTCTATTAAGAACAGAAATCGGTTTATCTGGACAATATTATCTTACAGGCATTGTTAAATATGCATCTTCAGCAGATAATTATTATTATCTAGATGTTACAAAAACAGATGCTATATAGAAATTGTAATTTGAGGGAGGAAAAATGGTTACTTGCAAAATTTGTCACGAAGAAACAAGCAATTCTTATGGCGTTTGTGATGCCTGTCAAGACATTTTAATCAGAATGAAACTAAAAAATAAAATCTGAGGGAGGAAAAATGGTTAAATGCGAATATTGTGGTAAAAAAATTGGTTTGTTAGCAATACGATATACTTGGATAGAAAATGGAAAAAGAGCAATACATGACAGTTGTTTAAAAGAACAAGAATTTGAAAAAGAAATACAAAATGATGAGAAATTAATGGAAGAAATAGAAATATTAGTTAAAAGTCAAGAAAAAAAATTAAAACAATACCATAAAAATTAAAATTGTAGTTTGAGTTAAAATCTGTTTATTAGATTCTTAATTGCTTTAACAACTCTAGTTCTTCTTTTGAAAGTCATCATACTAATAATTGCAATATTGTTTAAAACAGGATTTGTATCCTTGGAAGAAGAATCAAAGAAAAAGCAAAAATAGAACTCCAAAATAAATTATTTGAAGCAGTGAAATAATTTCTTCTGTTGAATATAGAGAGATAATAGCTTATAACCCTATTTATTATCTGTTATCCCTATGTTACAGGAGTAAAACACCCTTGCTAAGCATTTTAATTATCAATTATTAAGGAGAAGTTTATAAACAAATAGTTGTTTTTAAAATTGCAGTTCAAGGAGTAAAAATGCCATATTATTGTTATATTTGCAAGACACCAATTACTGAAGGGGAATACAAATATTCTAATGATGTTTTTGGGAAAGCACTTTATAGAAAACATCAAGATATGGAACGAGAAACTTCAAGTCCTCAGAATAGCCATTCCAATGAACCTCCGCAAGAGTTAATCAAACAGAATACAAAACCAATAAAAGGAAGTGAATCAAAAATAGGTTTGAAAGTTATTGTTAAAAAACTTGCTGTTAAAACTGGGCAAGTAATTAAAAAAAGCGTAACAACGGTTACCGATACAACACGAAAAGCAATACAAAAAAGAAGATGGAAAGACAAAATTTTAATGACACTAGAACCTAAACTTATTAAACAGCTGGCTCATGAAAATCGAATTCATCTAGAATTAGTTGATAAACCTACTAATAATGATTATATTAATGCGATTAAAAATGATGTTTCATTAGATAACATTATTGCTTTTGCTAAAAGAAACTATGTAAACATACGAGATGTTCTTGCCGAAATAGAAGAGTTAAAGATAAAAGAAGATAACAGAGAGATAAAAAATGATGGGAGTGCTATCAAAGATTTCTATAAACAGGTAGTTGAGGCAATAAAATTATTTCAACCTTCTGGTAGCTATGAAAATGAATCACCTTACCACATGCAACTTTTAGGATATTTAAAAGGTAAATTTCCAAACGCAAAGATTGGTAGTGAGGAATATCGTCTGTCGTCAAGACCAGATATTACAATTGATGGAATAGCAATAGAAGTAAAAGGACTAACTGGGGATAGAGAATTAGAGAAAATTGCTGATAAATGTTTAAGATACCTCCAGAGCCACCCAAAAGGCATGATTATCGTTTTATTTAACATCTCTGCGAGCCAGTATCGTTATGAAGAATGGCTCAAAAATATGAATAAACAGTATCCAGAAGTTAAAATTATATCAAAATAGATAAAATATTAAATTGTAGTTTTGAGAGGAAAAATAAATATCTATCTTTTTTTCTCCTGTTGATATAAAGTGGGTTTAACAATTTGTTGTTTTTATCCTGTTTATTTTTAAATTTGTTGCATAAAAGATTTCTCCAAGAAACATTTAAATCTGTTAAATATATATTATTTTTATATTTGGGGGGAGTAAAGTGAAAAGAACCATCCCAATTATAGGAATAATACTACTTCTTGCATTATCTGGAATACCTACTATTTTATCATTTGATAGCTACAATATTAATCAAATTGAAAATAATGATGATATTGATTGGTGGCCTACTTTTCATCATGATGCTCAAAATACAGGTTATTCAACATCAAAAGCCCCAAATAATTCAAACATTTGTTGGACTTACCAAATAGATGAATTCACTGACTCGTCTCCTATTATCTATAATGGTAAAGTTTTCATGACCACTTCAGATTCATTGTTATGTCTTGATCTTTATAGTGGAGAAAAAGTTTGGGAAAATACAGGGATTTATTTTAACTTCTATATATCATCACCTGCAATATATGAAAACAAATTATTTCTCTCATGTAATAAAGGCGGACATTTTGGATTACATTGTTTTAACCCTGACAATGGAAGTTTAATATGGTCAAATAGATCTTTATCAGATTATGGTTTTTCTGGACATTCTTCCCCAGTAATCTACAACGATAATATTTATTTGGGGATAAACAATGTATACGATGCCTATCATAAACCTGATGATTGTATTTTTTGTATAGATGTTGACAATGGTGAAGAAATTTGGCGTTATCGTTTTGAAGGTAATATTGAGTCTACACCTGCATTGGTCAATGATAAACTCTATTTTGGAGGTCTTAATGGAATTGTTTATTGTCTTAATGCTAAAGATGGAAGTGAAATATGGAAGTATAACACAAATACTTGGTTAGCTTCTCCAGCTATAAGTGATAATAAAGTGTTTATCGCAAATTTTTTTGAGTTATTTTGTTTAAATGGTGATACTAGTGAAAAAATCTGGAGTTTTGAACCTTCATATTCATTTGAAAATACTCCACCCGCAGATCCAATGATTTCATCTCCTGCAATTGCAGATGGAAGAGTATGCATAGGTTCAATAGGATGGAATAAAAATGTATGGTGTTTAAATGCAACCACAGGTGAAACAATTTGGAAATATAGTCCACCATCTTACCCTGTACAATCTTCACCAGCAGTAGCAGATGGAAAGGTATACTTTTCATTAGCTTTTGATCCTTATGTTCCATTTGGAACGTGTTGTCTTGATGCTAATAATGGTGATTTAATTTGGATTGATAATAGGTGTGGTGCTTATTATTCTTCACCTGCTATTGCAGATGGGAAAATTATTATTATATCTGGCAACAAGAAGATATTTTGTATAGGTGAACCACCTGAGTTGGAGATTGGGTATGTATTTACTGATGGTTTGGCTTTAAATATTGTAGTAAGAAATAAGGCTGATAGTTGTGCTGCAATTGATGTTAATTGTAATGTTTCTATTAAAGGAGGTTTAGGTAATAATATCAATCTGAGTATTAATAAGACAATAGATTATCTTTACCGTAATGAAGAAATCATTTTTAATTTTAAAAATAGCATAAAATCTGATTTGTTTATCTTCGGTTTAGGTTTTATTGATATTACAATACAACTAACATCTGACAATGCAGAAAATGTTTTGAAAACAATGAAGGGTTTTATAGTAGGGCCATTCTTGTTTTTAAAAAAATACTAAACCTATACTATAACTAAAAAAACCAAATTCTAACTATAATATATTTTTTATTTTAGTTTAAATTTGGGATGAAGAGGGATTTGAGGCGGTTTTTACTAGTAAAAATTGATTTTTTCCTTAGTAAGAAATAAATAATTTCATTCTTTTACAAATAGTATGAAACCAATAATTAGAAAACCATCAAAAGAGGAGAAAGAAGAAGCAGAATCCTGGCCTATCTGGGAGAAAGAAATATCAGAATTTCCATGGAAATATGATACCAAAGAAACATTCCTTGTAATGGAGGGAGATGTAACTGTAACTAATGAAGAGGGGAAAGAATTTCATTTCAAAGAAGGAGATTATGTAATTTTACCTAAAGGTATGAAATGTAATTGGAAGATTAATAAGGATGTAAGAAAACATTATAAAATGGGATAAATTCTATCATCTCATTATACTAATATCATTTGATATATTATTCATGAAGATGATAGTAATTCTAGAGTTAGAAGACACACTACAGACTTGAAAAAAGAAGAAGAAAAACCTAAAAAATAAAATTAGATGAAATCATCGGTTATTTATTTTTATAAATTAATTTGTATGATATTGAACACTTGTTACCCATATTTTCAATTAGAAATAAAAATAACTTAATTTTGAGTGGTTGGTTTTTTAAAGAAAATGATGATATGTAATTGGGGAGAAAATACTTTGAAAAAAAACAAAAATAGTACAAAGACGTGGGAGGACTTAAGACAGGAAGTAATATCTAAATGTCCTTATTTTGTACAAATTGAACCAGAGATTAAAAAGGTTAAATCTTTGGATATACCACCATTATTAAAATTGTTTTTAAATGAAGCTATTGGTGATTTTGTTTTTGGAATGTATACCAGTGCAATTATACTCTGTCGAACAGCTTGTGAGATGGCACTAAAAGACTTAGTAATTGAAACATATATCAGCATAACTAAAAAAGAAGATATAAACAAATCCG
This sequence comes from Thermoplasmatota archaeon, assembly GCA_022866015.1. Classification (GTDB taxonomy): domain Archaea; phylum Thermoplasmatota; class E2; order DHVEG-1; family DHVEG-1; genus PFL35. The sequence goes on along the minus strand of JALHTX010000185.1, from coordinate 2,323 downwards.
TAATTGAAAGTATCCTTAATTTGGGTCTATATGATCTAGAATTAATTTTAAAATACAACAAAAAAACCACGCCTATTATAGAATCAACAATCAATGAAGTAAGAAAACTTGGTAATATACATGTACATGGAAACACTGATAAAATTATAAAGAAGTATCTTGAAAATTCGCATACTAAGAAATTTTTAATTGAATATTGTTTAAACCTAAAGAAACTCGATTATTTAATGAGTCCAGAGGGATCTTTGAAATATATGATGTTTGATGGAGATGCACCAGAATTGGATCAAATAAAGATTACTAAAGAAGAGGCAGAGGAGATCATTAAACAATTTCCTGATGCCCTTGGCGGTAAAAATGTTATGCCTATCTCTAAAAAGTTACTCGTTGATACTTTGCACTTATACGAAGAAATTTTTGGAAAATTATTAACTAAATGAACTACTTGATTTCAATATCTTTTTATAGGTCTTTTTACACTCGTTAGTGATGACAGTGAAAAGGTATAGGTTGGTTTTTTAAAGAAATAAACATTATGAATATTAAGAAATGGGGTAAATCAAAATGATTCTAAAAGATGAGATAATTACGAGAGCAATTGTCGAAAGATATACCAAAAAATTTATCGAAAACTTAAACCAAGATGTGGTCATTGCTGGTGCAGGGCCCGCTGGTCTTACAACTGCATATTATTTAGCAAAAAAAGGATACAAAGTCTCTATTTTTGAAAGGAAACTCTCGATAGGCGGTGGTATGTGGGGTGGCGGAATGATGTTCAATGAAATCGTTGTGGGAGATGAAGGTAAAAAGATTCTAGATAAATTTGGAGTTGAGATTGAAAAATATGATGATGGTTACTATACTGCGGATTCAATTGAAGCTATTTCAACAATTTGTTCAAAAACAGTGAAAGCTGGTGTAAAAATATTCAATTGTATTTCTGTCGAAGATGTGATGGTGGATAAGGAAAGGGTATGTGGAGTTGTAATAAACTGGAGTTCTGTTGATATTGCTGGTCTTCATGTAGATCCTCTTTCTATCAGATCAAAATTTGTTGTTGATGCAACGGGTCATTCACTGGAAGTTGTAAAAATTCTTGAGAATAAAGTAGATGGTAAATTATTTACAAAAACTGGAAAAATCATGGGAGAAAAATCAATGAATGCTGAAATCGGTGAGAAAACTGTCGTGGAAAATACAAAAGAAATTTATCCTAATGTTTATGTTTGTGGTATGGCTGCAAACGCGGCTTTTGGTGCAAACAGAATGGGTCCGATTTTTGGAGGTATGCTGCTGTCAGGTAAAAAACTTGCAGATATTCTTGCTAAACGCTTGGGAACACCTGGCGTTAAAGGGATGGTTCAAGTTGAAGAAACTGACTAATTTAGGTTCTGTAAAGCATCAGAATGGCAAATTTAGTATGTAAAATTTAAGATGTTATCTTAAAAATGAATATAATATGTAAAATTATTGTGTATTATCTATAGATATACCCATTAGTTTATTTTTTATATCTAACATTTTTTCAATATCAGGTATTTTTATTTCACGGAAACGGCCTTTAAAGACATTAATCTCAGGTCGGTTAATGATATCACACCTCTTTTTATGGCTTTTTGGTTTGTGGTTGCTAAGCGACAGCATTAATAAAAATGATTTTAGTATTTATTTCTCACAAAAATGGATCTATGCACGAAATTTTATAAGCCTAAGGTTGTTTTCAGTCAAAAAAGTTGAGGAGTACCATGTCACAAAAACTCAAGCTAAATTTATATACTAGAAGCAAAAACCTAAAAATTACTCAAAAACCAGTATTTAATATGCTGTCGACATGTGCTAAATCAGTATATAAAATTCCTGATGGTAAGTTGCTTAGGATTTCTCTCGATTATAATGATAAAAATAAAAAGATTTTAGGTTTGCTTATTACTGGTGATTTTTTTGTTTATCCTGAAGAAGCAATTGAAATTCTTGAAAAAAAACTAGTAAATACCACTTTAAATGGAAAAATTTTAAAGGATAAAATTAGCAATGTTATCATAGAAAATAAAATAGAATTTATTGGCCTTAACGTAGAAGGTCTTGTAACTGGTATAATGATGTGTTTAAAATGAAAGAAAAATGGCGTTATCTGATTACAGAGAATAATTCTGCAGCAAAAAACATGGCAATTGATAGAGCAGTACTTGTTGCTAATAGTGAGGGAAAGGTTCCTCCTACTGTTAGATTTTATACATGGAGCCCTCCTGCGATTTCTATTGGATATTTTCAGAGTCTATCTGAAGAGATTGATCTTAAGAAATGCAAAGATCTTGGTGTAGAT
>JALHTX010000021.1 GCA_022866015.1 Thermoplasmatota archaeon | reverse complement strand
CTAAATTACAGACGTAAGCGTGAAAATCAATAAAACACCTACTATTGTAGTGAAAATTGTTTTCCAATTAGGATTTTTATATGTTTCTGGTAGTAAGTTGACAGCTCCAATATAGATAAACTCACCTGCAAACGCTGCTAGTATCAAAGATAGAATAATTTGACTTATACCAATTAAAGACGTTAAAGCGATTCCCATGATAGGTGCGATTGCATCCATTAGTAAAAATGCCTGAGCATTTTTCAAATGTTGTTTATTCTTTAACATCAATGTAACTGTATTGATTCCATCGGTGAAATCATGAAATATGACAGCTAAAGCAACCACGAGACCAATTGCAGGATTAACTCGATATGCTGCACCTATAGCTACCCCATCTAAAAAACTATGGATAACTAAACTTCCTGCTCCTATCGGACCCATGATATGTCCATGTCCTTCACCTTCTTTATGATGATGAATTAAGAAGTATTTTTCTAAGAGACTGTAAAACAGGAAAGATGCCACAATAGTTATCATAATATATCTTGTCGGTAGGTTCACTGATTCAGAAATCTCCAGACTCTCTGGTAAAATATCAAAGAATGTAACTGCAATTAAAGTACCTGAAGCAAATGCAAAAAAATATGGGAGAGCTTTCTTGAATTTTATCGCTATTGTTCCACCTATCAATGTTGAAAAGAATGTTGTAAATGCTAATCCAATAATAATCCAATCCATGATTTATAATTAGTTTCTATATACTTATTAATTTTCAAATTGTTAATTAAAACTTATAAAATTTAGTGCAGGGGAAGGGATTTAGACTTTAAATTCAAATCAGTTATTTGTATACTCCTATTTGGGAGGGAGCTTGAATTTACCAGTAAAATCCGTGTTTTAGTTAGGTTTTAATGGACATAGTATATTACATTTACTTGAGGGATAAATTTATGGTAGAAAAAAAATTAGAATCAAATGAAAATAACCTTAAAAATTTTATAATAAGTGTTACAAACAAATACCAGACCAATACTATAAAAAGCTATCAATCACTTTTATCAACCTTTTCAAATACTATTGATAAACCCTTCAAAGACATTACTAGAGATGACATCGATAGATATCTTGCAACACTCAAACCACCAACAGCTGAAATCATGAAAAGTAAACTCAGGGCATTTTTCAAATGGTTTTATGACTGCGATAAAAAAACACTACCAAAAGTAGTATCCCATTTAGAATCCAACAAAAAAGCATTAGCTCCAAAGAAAACAGATGCAGATGTACTAAGTCCTGATGAGATTGAAAAACTCATTAATGCACATGCACACATAGCTCATAAAGCACTAATTGAGACATTTATCGTTACAGGTGCTCGATGTAATGAAATCAGAAACCTAAACATAGGTGATGTAAAAGAAGAAGATGGGATAATATGGTATAACTTCCGTGTTTCAAAAACAAAAATGCGGAAAGTCCCAGTATATCCTAATGCAGATAACCCTGTTGCACGATATCCAAAATATCTGATAATGTGGAAAGATAAACTACACCCCATGAAAGAGGACCCATTAGCACCAATGTTTATTTCATTTACAAACCGGAGATACCATCAACGGATGACAAATGACGGGATTGCATCCCTTGTAAAACAAGCAAGGAAAACAGCGAAACTAACACGTCATATCACACCACATATCCTACGACACACAGGAGCATCCTATGACGGAGGTTATCTAACTGAACAAGATCTAGGCTTGAAATATGGCTGGGTTGTAGGATCCGATATGGCAAGAAGATATTGCCATACAAGCGAGAATAGGCTTGCAGAACGCCTGAAAAAAATAGCTGGAGTAAAAGAGGATGAACAACAAGTAAGGAAATGCCCCAGATGTGGTGAATCTAACAGCAACCATGCTGAAAACTGTGAAAAATGCAACCAAATATTAGACTTTAAAAAACTAACAGAAGAACTAGAAAAAAGAAAAGGACAACAAAAAGATATCAATAAAATTGAAAAAGAATTAAAAAAAGAGATTACTGATTTACAAACCGAGCTGAAAAAAAAGACCGAAATAGATAATTTTATTATGGATTCACTAGGTCTTATAGCTAAGGAGATGGTGCAAAATCAAGGAATTGAAGCAATAAAAGAGATATTCCGGAAATATAATGTACCTTTAATCGAAGATTAATACTTAAAACATTTTACCTTTTGCAAAACAAATTGTTAAATTATAATACGGTTGATTTTCTAAAAAAGATTTAGTTATTTCATATTATTAATCATATGAATATTTTTGTGATGATGGTAAGATCTAAATTAAAAAAGAGAGAATTGCTTTTTCTAATAATAGAAATCTTTTAATATTTTAATATGATTATTCATATGATGCCTAAGAGAAGAATTCAAAGAACGCCAAAAGGACAATGGACAATAACCATACCAAAAGACTGGGAGGAAATTCTAAAACTAAAACCTAAAGATCATTTTGAATGGATATTTGTAGATAAAAATACCCTTGAGCTCAGAAGGGTGATAAAAAAGAGGAAAAAGAACAAAAAGATTCTGTAAAAATATGGTGCCAATATTAAGGCTAAGAAAAAAGGTTGTGAAAACGATAGCAATGTACATGTTGTTAGAGATAGTAATCTTCAGGTGAGAGGGATAATATCCTTGTTATCTGGCCATATATCGGTTGTCTTTGGAATACATGTAAGTAAGCATTGATGATGTGGTTAACAGCAGCGTTATTGATGTTGTTTTGGTATGTACGATTTTTTTGTGGCGTTGGTGTCTTTATCTCTGGTATTTATTAATATATTAACGTTTTTTATGTATCTAATCATCCTTTTTCTTTAAATGGTATTAAGGTCACTCGTTTTGGTGGTGGATTTATTTCTTGTTTCTTGGGTTTATTTCCCAAAGCCTCTCCGATCTGCAAAATTAGATTTAATCCACCAACTAAAAATGCGTCAACGATAGGGTTTCCATGTTTGACTTCCCATTCATAGCGCATCAACTCCAATTTTGTATTATAGTAGCTTTCCCATGCCTTGATTTTTTTTTCTTTTTTTTCTTTTTCCTCAAGAAATTTATTATCCGTTGGAGATGAGAAAGAAGACGGGTAATCCCGAATATTATCTTGTGTCTTTTTGACTATATTTTTTATTTCTAAATTTTTCTCTCTTCGAGTCCCGTCTAAAGGTTCTATGTCTGCAATTTTTTCCTTAACAGGGCTTTCTTTTATTGAAGTGGTTTTTTCTACCTGTAATCTTAGAGATTCTATTTCTCTATTTAATCGTTCTATTTCAGGATCTGGAACTACCTTATTACAGTATCTTAGCTCATCTAGGAGCTTGCGTATCTTTTCATATTCTTCAATTTGCTGTGTAAGAGTAGTGTAGTATTGAGGTATGCTTTGCCTTCTCTGAACATCTGGAATACCTTGATAACCGTTATCTATAGAAATGTCTTGTCTCCTCCTATAATATAGGGGATATGTCTCCTGGGGAGGCTGATATGATTGCTGATGCGTGAGGTGTAT
>JALHTX010000184.1 GCA_022866015.1 Thermoplasmatota archaeon | reverse complement strand
TGCCACCTTTATCATTTATATCTGCAACAACAACCTTGGCATCTTCTTTTGCAAATAAAATGGCTGTCGCTCGTCCGATACCAGATGCAGCACCGGTGACGATTGCTACTTTTCCTTCAAGAAGCATTTTATACTCCCCTAAATAGTAACTATTTCTATTCTCTGTGCAATAAATAAAATTATTTTAATTAAAACATAATTTTTTGTAGTTTTATTAAATCGCCCATGGCTCCTTTAACCTTTATTTTACCAGTCATATATGAGGTAACTGGGTTTATTTTTTTATCTAATATACCAAGGAAAACATCGCTTTTCATTGTAACCATTATATCAGGCTTTTCAATAGTTTCTTCTTTCAATGATATTGCTTCTCCGTTTACAATATCCATAACAAAGTTCGTATTAAGATCAGTGAAACTAAATTGCATATTTTTTGAAAAATCCTTAAATTTTTCTTTTGTTGCTGGATCATCTAGTCTAGATTTTACTTTTTTTAATCCATCTAACGCTTCGTTTTTTGTCGCCATATGTTAATCAACCTCCCTGCTGTTTTTAAATGTCTACCAAATATTTAGCCTGGTATAAATAGTTTGATATTTTTGAAAAATTAGCTTGTTATTCGTACTCTTTGTAATAAAATGAATCCGATGATTAATGATATCGGTGTAACATAAAAAATTATCTGATAATTATTACTAAATATACTGATGAGAAAACCTACAAGCGGAGCAGCAATCATTTGTGGTGCAGCATAAAAAATATTACCAAGGCCCATAAATTTTCCTTCTTTTCCTTTTGGAAGCAGATCTGCAGTAAGAGCAAAATTTTACACTATAATAATCCCAAATCCTAGACCTGTTAGTCCCATGGCAATATAAATTAGTGTAATCTCAGTTGTGAAAGCACCAATTGATAATCCAATAGCTGCAATAAGAACACCAATACTTAGAATACGTTTTTTACCAATTTTATCAGCAAATATACCTGCGGGAACTGCACAGATAACAAGGATAACGGTGAATATCCCCATGAATACAAGTGCTGAAGATTCAGGTAAACCCAAGGTATTTTTAGCAAAAAGAACAAAAAACGGTTGAAGTGTCCCTATAGCAAACCACCAGAACATAGAAGTAATCATAAATTTTACAAACTCTTTTTCTTTGACAAAATCCTTAACAATTGATATGAGATGTTCTTTTTCTCTTGGTTTTACTGCTTTTTTTTCTTCTATCGTAAGAATAGTTATAGCAGAAAAAATAGTGACTACTATCGCAAAAATAACAAAAGTTAGGGTATGACTCGTCTCCCAAACTGCCGCTGCAGCCGCAAAAGCCAAAATAGTACCAAGGATGTTGAAAGCCTGCATATATCCACTTGTTTCTCCCCGTTCTGCGGGTTCAGTTAAATCAGGTAAAAGAGCACAATATGTTGAATTCCACATGTTTAGAAAAGTATACAAAAGAGTAATACAAACTGCGAGAAGAATAAATGTGTTTAATACCGTTATCTTGATTGCTAGATGACTTTCAACAACAGATATAATAAGCAGCATGACAACGGTAAGCGGGACAAATATAATCATATATATTATACGCCTTCCAAATCTCGTCCATGTGTTGTCACTAATAGTACCTATTATAGGGGGAATAATCATACCAAGAAATAAAGTTATACCAATGACTAATCCTATAAAAAAATTTGATAATGTAGTAAAAGCAGATTTAGCAAGGGGCTCTAAAAGCAATGGTATGACATTAGAGTTCAATGAAAGAACTAATCCTGCTCCAATAGAAGCAGAAGCAAGCGATAATTTCTGTTTTCTAGATAACATAATTATCGAATCTTTATAAAATAAGAGACATTTAAAACCATCGAATTATCCTAGTCTGAGATAAACTGCTAAAAAGCATTTTGTAAAACTTAGGTAATAATTTTTATATATGTTATGATGACTATAGGAAACCTGTATGAAAACCGATAAAAAAGTTGTAACATTTGGAGAAGTTATGATGCGGCTTATGCCTCCTGATTTCCTAAGATTTGTACAAACACGGTCTTTTGATGTAATCTATGCTGGAGCAGAGGCAAATGTTGCGGTGGCATTAGCAAATCTTAACGTACCAGTTAATTTTGTAACATGTCTACCAGAGAATGATTTAGGAGATGCCTGTATAAACTATATTCGTCAGTTTGGTGTCAATGTAAATAATATAATTCGCACACAGGATCGATTAGGTATTTATTTTGTAGAAACTGGAGCAGTTCATAGAAGTAATAAAGTAATTTATGATCGAGCAAACTCAGCATTAGCAAATGTTAAACCAAAAACATTTGATTGGTCAAAGATTTTCACTGACACACAGTGGTTCCACTGGACAGGAATAACACCTGCTGTTAGCAAAAATGCTTGCGAGGCATGTATTGAGGCAGTAAAAAAAGCAAAAGAAAAAAGACTTACTGTTTCTTGTGATTTGAACTATCGTGGAAAACTCTGGAAATGGGGTGAAACCCCTGAAAAAGTCATGTCAGGGTTGTTAAAATATGTTGATGTTTTAATATGCAACGAAGAGGATGCAGAAAAAGTTTTTGGGATTAAAGCACCTGGTTTAGATGTCACCAAAGGTGAGATAGAAGCAGATAGATATTGTTTTGTAACAGAAAAATTAAAAGAGCGTTTCCCAAACCTTAAATTAATTGCGATTACCCTCAGACAAAGTATTAACGCAAGTCATAACAAATGGTCAGGTGTTTTATACGATGGGAAAAAACTTTACATCAGCCCAAATTATGATATCACGCATATTGTTGATCGCGTTGGCGCTGGTGATGTTTTTGCTGCTGGTTTAATTTATATGCTTCTGCATAATGATGATAAACAAAAGGCTTTAGATTTCGCGGTTGCAATTTCTTGTCTTAAGCATACCCTCTATGGGGATTCATGTATTATTAAAATTGACGAAGTAGAAAAACTTATGAAAGGAGTAACCACTGGTCGGATTTCAAGGTGATAACATTATGTCAAGGTTCTTAAAGCATGAGGTTGTTGGAAAAATATTAGATATTGGTTTACTTCCAGTTTTTTGTCATAATGATGTTGAAGTATCAAAGAAAATCGTAAAAGCCTGCGTAGATGGTGGAGCAACGGTCGTAGATTTTACAAATAGTGGTGATTTTGCTTATGACGTGTTTATTAAACTTTTAGAATATACTCAAAAAGAACTACCAGATGTTATTCTTGGAATTGGTACTATTTTAGATCCTGCAACAGCAACTATGTATATCAACAGTGGATCAAACTTTGTTGTAGGTCCTATTTTTAATCTAGATGTTGCAAAAGTTTGCAATCGTCGGAAAATAACATATATCCCTGGGTGCATGACACCATCTGAAATATCAACTGCTGAGAAGGTGGGTGTAGACATTGTTAAAATATTTCCTGGGATAACTGTTGGTCCTGAGTTTATAAAATCTGTACTTGGGCCATGTCCATCATATCACATGATGCCATCAGGCGGTGTTGAAACAAACCAAGAGAATATTTTAACTTGGATTAAAGCAGGTTCCTCTGCATTGAATATTGGTTCAAATCTGATTAGGAAAGATTTAGTAAATTCTAAGGATTTTAATAGTATAAAAAAACTTGTTAGTCAATGTATCATGTGGATTGATGAAGCAAGAAAAACTCATTAATTAAAAGAGGGGAAAAGTGATACATGCAACTTTATATTAAAAAAGAATTTTTTATTGATGAACATGGGCGAAGAGTACTTCTCCGCGGAGTTAATTTTACTGCTTCATCAAAAATACCGGTTACGCCAAACAGTGCCACTCATATAAAAACCGATTTTAAGGATCATAAAAATATTTCTTTTGTTGGACATCCAACTCCTTTAAAAGATACTGAAGAACATTTTACAAGATTAAAACATTGGGGATTTAACTGTTTACGTTTTTTAATAACATGGGAAGCCATAGAACATAGAGGACCAAAGCAATACGCCATTGAGTTTCTTGATTATATTGAAGAAATTTTAAAGATAGCTGATGAAAAAAAGTTTTATGTTTTTATTGACCCGCATCAAGACTGTTGGAGTCGTATGAGCGGAGGAGATGGAGCACCCAGTTGGACATTTGAAAAAGTCGGAATTGATTTCACAAAGTTTCATGAAGCAGGTGCAGCTTGGCTGATGCAATATAGATATAACTCTAAGAATCCAAGTGCTTATCCCTCTATGTCTTGGTCTCAAAGTAGAGTCCAGTTTGGATGCGCGACGATGTTTACCTTATTTTTTGGTGGTAGAGATTTTGCTCCGTCTTGCATAATCCATGGAATGAATGCTCAAGATTATCTACAGTCTCATTATATAGATGCATTCAAACAAATCGCGATTCGTACAAAAGGCTTGACTCATGTCCTTGGTTTTGATTCGCTCAATGAACCAACTATTGGCTTTATTGGTTTAAAACTAGACGGATCAAATATTAACATCAAAGAGACAATTGGATATGATTTTACTCCAATAAATGCAATACTAACAGGAGCTGGATTCACCCAAAAGGTACCATTTAAAGAAGTAAAAGGCCTTAGGATTAAACAGACTCGTTGTGATGAAATAAACCCAAAAAAAATTTCATGCTGGATTAATGGATTTGAGGATATCTGGAGAAAAGAAGGAGTATATAAATTAAATGAAAACGAAGAGCCAATTATAATAGATACTGATTATTTTGTTGAAAGAAACAAAAAAAAGGTTAATTATTTCCGAGATTACCTATCCCCATTTATACGCAAATATAGTGAGGAACTTCGAAGTATAAACCCGGATGCAATAATATTTTATGAAGGCCCAGCAGAAACAATACTTAAAGGTGAGGGAATAAATTTTGTGCTTCCCAGTAATATTGTTAATGCTCCACATTGGTATGATGTTGCCACCATGGGTCTTCATCGTTTTATGGACATTTTTAGTTATGATTTTATAGATGGTAGAAAATTGTTTGGAAGAAAAGCAATCAAGAAAGCTTTTGCTAGACAAATAGGAACACTTAAAGCAATGGCAGATAAATTTTCTAGTGGTAGTCCGACTATTATCGGGGAATTTGGTTTACCTTACGATATTAATAAGAAAAAAGCATATAAAAAATTCAAATTAAACTCACAAAAAGCCTGGTCGTCTCATATAAAAGCTCTTTCTTGGTACTACGATGCTCTTGATGCAAACCTACTAAATTCATGTCAGTGGAACTACAATCCAGAAAACTGTAATGAATGGGGTGATTTATGGAACCTTGAAGATTTTTCTATATTTTCTCGTGATCAACAAACCGTTGATTGGAAAAAAGATATAAATTCAGGTGGAAGAGCAATTACTGGATTCTGCCGTCCTCATTTTATATCTGTTGCAGGTATACCCTTAAGAATGGAATTTAACATAAAAAATAAAAAATTTTTATTTGAGTTCGATGGAGATACGTCAATTAAAGTCCCAACAATTATTTATGTTCCAAATATCCAGTATCCCAAGGGTTACAATATTGAGGTTTCTGAAGGAAAAATAAAAAAAGTTGGGGAGAAACAATTGGTTGAAATAAAAATTCAAAAAAATGGTCTACATACTATTAATATTATAAATAAAAAATAATCATTTAATGTTTACTACTTTCCCTGTTCTAACTGACTCATAAGCTGAGAGAGCAATTTTTAATGCAGCTTTACCATCCTCTCCTGAAACCTTTGGTTGTTTATCATTTAATACACAATCAACGAAATGTTCAACTTCGTTTCTAAATGATATACCATAATAACCGGGGAATGGAGCATGTTCAACCTCGGGTTTCATCCATCCCTCTGTTTCAAAACCAGTTTGCTGTGAACAATACATTAATGGTGGTTCCCACATATGATCCTCTATAATTGTTCCTTTGGTACCATAAAGTTCAAGTCGGTTAGTCGGTTCACTTATTGCACAGCAGGTTAGATCTACTTCACCGAGTGCACCATTTTTGAATTTAAGGGCTATCACTGCTGTATCATCATTATCAGTTTCTAGTTCACATGCTAGTTTTTCTGCGAACGCAAACACACTTTTTACTTCACCCATTATCCATCTTAGAACGAAAAACCGGTGTACTCCCATGTCAAGGAGGGTTCCTAATGCTGCAGATGATGTTTTCCAGCTATGTTCAACTGGTACGTCACCAACGATTTCATATGCTTTTGCAAGAAACACACGACCCAGTCTTCCCTGATCGACCATTTC
>JALHTX010000183.1 GCA_022866015.1 Thermoplasmatota archaeon | reverse complement strand
TAACCAATGAAGAACCATACCATGCATCATAAACAAATTTAGAGTCCTCAATAATTTGAACAAAAACAAAAATATCGAGGGCAAGGGCACCCCCAGATTTGAACTAGGCCTATTTCTGAGCCTCTAACTTCGTGATTGGGGGTCTTTCAACCACTTGCCAAATTGTGCTTTGAGCACCAAGGAATGTTTGTGGATTAAACCCTTGCCGATAAAAAGATAAACGAGGTAGATTATTAATGTAACAAAAAGAAAAGAGAGTTCTAAGGAATGTTCAAATCCCTTCCCCTACACTAAAAATATTATAAAAACTTTTATTTATAAAACGAAGATTTTGATACGCTAAAGAATGATCTTATATATTTTTATGATATGAGAACTGAACCTCTAGTACTCGTTCCCGCCCCCGACATGCTAATTATTAGCACTGTTATTAAACAGGCTTCTCCACCATAGTACTAACATAATGGGCACTATCCATTTTTTCCATCATGAAATTGATGGTCAATTATCAGGAGAAAAATGATGGTCAATTCGTATCTTCAGCATATCGACGAAAACCATATGACAAAATGACATGAAACATCCCTGGTTGTGTCCCTTTTTTTTCATGTATTTGGATGCATTTGAAATGTATTAAATAATTACTTTTATGAACAGGGAATTTGATTAAATATTTCGGAGAAAAAAAATATGACATTAACAGAGAAAAAAATACAGAAAATCCTCGACTATTACAAAGAACAGAAGATATGATATTGATATATGTGTTAACAAATACGAATCAGAATCTTCCGTACAGTGCTATAATATCTATAATTTTATTTAAAGAAAGAAGATTATATTTTAATTATGTTTTGTTAAATCACTATAGGTGCATTCTTTATCCTTAAATTTTAAAGATTTATAAGATAAAAATGAAAATAATAATTGACTTAAATTTTCATTTTTTTAAAAGCATAAGTTCCAATTAAAATCATTACTATAGCAAATAAACTTACTATCGCAAAATCAAAAGCAATATTAAACTTGGAAAATCCCATCATAACTCCCCTAACACCATCTACAGAATAAGTAACAGGATTGAAGAATATAAAAGGAGATAGCCAAGGAGGTAAATTAGTTATTGGAAAAAGGGCTCCAGAAAGAAAGAACATTGGAAATATGAGAAAACTGCCAATCAATTGAAAACCTTCGGGGCTTTCCATTTGAGAACCTAAGATAAGGCCTATACTCACTAGTCCGACAGTAGTTACAAATAGAAATGCTAATGAAACAAGAACAGAAATAATATTTAGGTGAAGATCGGGCATTATTCCGAACTCCATAAAAGCAAAACCAATTACGAGCAAGATAATAATTTGAAGCAATGTGTCTGTAGCCCCTCCTATTATTTTTCCAACAAAGATTGATGTTCGTCTCATGGGTGCAACTAAGACTTCTTTTAGAAAATCTATCTTTTTATCCCAAACAATGTAAACACCAAAGAATATTGAGGAAAAAAGAGCCGTTTGAATTAAGATACCCGGATAAATAAATGTTTGATAATTGATTCCATTAAATGAAACAGCTGACCCTAACCCATCTCCAATTATTATAAGCCATAGAATGGGATTTACTATCGATGAAATTACTCTAGATCGTTCTCTCAAAAAAACTTTGAATTCCCTATACCACAGTGCATAAATGCCTTTTATTTCGCTCATCTTCCTGATCTCACATTCATAGCTTTTTCCGCCCAACTACCCTCTGGTGAACCTTCACGCATTCCTCTGCCAGTATAAAATAAGAACACATCATCTAGCGTTGGTGAACGAATCTCAACAGAATCTACTTTACCTGCCACTTTTAAAATTTCTTGTAAGTGCTTATTACCATCTTCAACAGTTAAACAAACTTCACTGTCGCATTTGCTAACTTTCTTCACGTATTTTAAATTCTTAAAAACTTTACCATCAAGGTTTTCAGCCTTCAATCTAATAATATCGCCACCTAGCTCTTTTTTTAACTTTTGTGGTGTACCTAAAACAACAATTTTTCCGCGATCAATTATTGCCAATCTGTTACAAAGTTTATCTGCCTCATCCATATAATGAGTGGTAATTATGATAGTCATGTTTTTTTCTTTTACTAATTTTTCTATATACTTCCATATAACATCTCGTGATTGAGGGTCAAGGCCAAGTGTTGGTTCATCTAAAAATAAAACCTTTGGGTGATGCATGAGTCCCCTTGCTAATTCTAGTCTCCTTCTCATTCCACCAGAATATTTTTTTACTCGGTCATCTTTTCTATTATTAAGATCTACAAGTTCAAGAACTTCTTTTATAAAAAATCTCCAAGAATACCACTGGTTTTACAGGCTGTCCAGCAATTAGAAATGATGGATAGATAAAAACAAGTATTAAACTAACTGGTTGGAGAATTGTTCAAAACATCCAAAAGTATCTCTAT
>JALHTX010000182.1 GCA_022866015.1 Thermoplasmatota archaeon | reverse complement strand
TAATATTGCTATTTTTTTCATATTTTTACACCGTCAACTCAAATATAACAATAACTATTACTTTATAAACACTAAGATAAAGGTGCTAATCCTAAACCAAAAAAACGCCGTTTATTTACCTTTGAACTCATCTCTTTAAGAAAACCTTTAATTTGTATAGTGGTTCTTTTTTTGTCCTTAATCTGGCATTCAAATTTCTTTCTCTGCATTTTTTTGTAAAGTTTTAAATTTATCATCCCCGAAGAAGTGTTTCCTTTAAACTTAAATTATTAAAAATAATAATTTCATTAAACATTTGTTGATATTAATTCACCAGAATACGTAAATATTTCAGCATCTCCTCCAGAAAATCGAACAACATTATGAACCATTGCTGCATAAAAAAATTCTGATTCTCTGAATGAATCAGATGAATCTATGCTATATTTATAACTGTTAAATCTACCAGCAGGAGTAATAATCTCTTCTAAATTGGTACATGAATATCTTGTTTCATCAAATATTTCAGTATAATGAGATACATCTGAAAGAAGACCAAAAAAAAGGGAAATAGTCATTTCAGAACTTGAATTTGAAGATGGAATAAGCAACGATTTTCCAACCTCAGGAGCAACTGTCATTAAGGGTCTTGATTCATCAAATGTTTTCTTTATAGTTATATCAAAAGGTGTAGGAACCCATAATGGAAATGGTAATATGGGTAGAACAACTGTATTTGCAAAACCATTTAGTCTCAACTCAAATTCATTTAAGCCAAATCCCTTTTTATCTAATACTATTGAACCATCGATTTTTCCACTTTTAATTTTACTCCATAATCGAAAATTAAAAATATTAAAAATAGACTTTGAAAAATCAAAATTCAATGAAAGATTACCCTTTAAAGAGCCACTAATACCAAGAATATACGCTTCATCATTTTCTTCAGTGACAGTCAATTTTAATTCTGTAATTTCTCCATCAAATGGAAATCTAATTGGAGGATATAATGCATCAGGATTAGTGTTAAAAGACATCTTATACATCCAAGAATCACCAACATCCCAAAGATCGACAAAAACAGTTGTTTCATCAACATCCTGTTTTCCTAATGAGTCTGTAATGGTTAATGTTACTGGATAAATTCCTTTTTGATCATATATATGAGTAGGATTTGGATTTGTAGAAGTTGTTCCATCGCCAAAATCCCAAAGGTAAGATTCGATATTGTTATCTAAATCAGTACTTTCTTGGCTAGAAAAAGAAACTGATTCATTTATGTCTGCACTGTATAAGCCACCCGCACGAGCATTTGGTTGAAAATTTAGCATATTTTCATCAATTTCAACAAAATAAATTTGTTCTCCAAGATTACATTCTCCATATTTTATGCGAAAATAACCATCTTCACCCCATATTTTTCCCCAACTATTTTTACATATTAAATATTCTTCTTGTTCATCATATCCTACGTTTAATACAGCATGACCGCCACGAAGTTCAGCATATGGGTCTTTTTCGTAAATTCCACCTGTGTAATATCTAAAATCCGAATAGACTAACATATATGTTACAACAGGACCATTATTTATAAGAGTGTATTTTATCAACGAGAAGTCAGCATTATCATAATATCCTATACTTTTTATTGGAACAGTAAAATTATCACAATCTTCAGATTTCATATCACAAGTTATTGGATCTTTACTACAATCATTATTTTCCCAATTATTACATCCATTAGAATCAATACCCTCATATGGAAAACAAGATTCAGGTATTGCCCCATTGTTATTCATAAGATAATCCCATGCATAATATGAATTTCCCCCATGGCATCCATTACAACCAATATTACAACAGGAAACTAACTGTTGTTCAGATAAATCAAGATCGATATCAGGATTATTCCTTTGAATGTTAACCATTGCTTCTATTACAGCTATTGCAGCAAACGCCCAACAACTTCCGCAATCTCCTTGGTTTTTTATTGAAGTCAACCAATTACCAATCTTACCATGATATTCAACATTTCTCCAATCAAAATGTCCTGGAGTACCACCAGTATTTTCTGGAAGCATTGATGGGACTACTTCATCGCCCAAAGGGTAAGCACCACACGAGTAATAGTTCTTTTCAATATCTGTAGAATTGGATGAATTTTCAAATGAAAAAGACGGTGTAGATACGAAATTTATTCCTAAAAGCATTACAGAAAAAAATAAAATAGTAACAAGCTTAGTTTTTCTAATCATATAATAATACCCCACGAGCTTCAATATAATATATTATAATACTATATAGTAAAAAGTAATATTTAAAATTTCTTCTTAATAATTGTTTAATCTAACTGAACCAAAAAATAGACAGGAAATGGTTAGAATATCATTTTCCTATCTATTCCAATAGATAGAGATTTACCTATCTTCATCCTTTTGTAATCAGAAAATTTATTGAACAATCGTTTAATTAAAGCTTAATAATAAAACGATATCGGTAGAAGAATTTAGAAAAAATTAATAAAAGGGAGATGAGAGGGGTTTTATAAGATAAAAATGTTGATATGATGGGAATGTAATATACCCCTCTCAGATTTTTTTTATTCTATTTCAATAGAGTTTATTTTACTTAAATCTCCAAGATTATACATTTTAATTAATTTGTCTGAAATTCTGCAGAGTAGAACATCGTTTATATACAAAAAATGCTCAATATAACATGATCCATCTTTTTTGACTGTATTCGGTTCATTAAAACCTTGAACTTGTATGTTTGTTTGTAAAAAATCAATATCCTCTAAGTTACTATGAACAGAAAAATCAGAATCTTCCATTATTTCTATATTACTTTTTAGAAATTTATCTGGAGATGTAGCTTTATTATAACTAAATTTTGAAGAATTATTTAAAAAACTAGAAAAATCTTCAT
>JALHTX010000181.1 GCA_022866015.1 Thermoplasmatota archaeon | reverse complement strand
TAATACCAGATTATATTTCAATAATTATACAGCCTGGAAACCATGATGCGGTAAGACCTGCAGAACCACAACCAACATTTGAAAAAGAAATACAAGACCTGTTCACAGGAAGAGATATTAAATTTGTTGGAAACCCGTGTTATTTTTCAATTCATGGTGTAGAAATACTTTCATATCACGGGCAAAGCCTACTAGATTTTGCAACAAACATACAGCATCTAAAATATAATGAACCTGTTGAAATCATGAAAGTAATGCTTAAAAAACATCACCTAGCTCCGACATATGGAGGATATACACCACTTGCACCAGAGCACTTAGATTATATGGTAATAGATAAAATACCAGATGTTTTTGTAACAGGACATGTGCATCTTGCACAAATTGGTGAATACCGGGGTGTAACATTAATTAATGCAAGTAGCTGGCAGTCACAAACAACATATCAAAAAATGCTTAATTTTATACCTGATTCTGCAAAACTACCAATTGTTGATTTAAAAACAAGTAATGTAACAATGATGGATTTCAACAAAAAATAATTATGTTCTTTTTTTTATAAAATGAATTCACACAAAGCTTTAAACACTTACTTTGCATTAGAAATTTTTACAAGATTTTTAGGTGGAACAACATGGGTGGGGACCTTTCAGAAAACATTGCAATCAGTAAAAACATGCAACAATACTTTGCAACGCTACAAGAGCAAATAAATGAATGTTACAAAATAGCTGAACAAGCAAGAAAAAAAGGGTTAGACCCAGAATATCATGTAGAAATACCACAAGCATTAGACCTAGCAGCTCGTGTAGAAGAACTAGTAGGACCAAAAGACATAGCATCAAAAATAAGAGAAACAACAAAAAAAATACAAAACAGAGAACTTGTAAGCATAGAAATCGCAAAATATATCGCTAGTGGAAAAAAATATAAATTTAAAACAACAGAACAGGCACTAGATCAAGGGACAAGAACTGGTCTTGCGATACTAACAGAAGGTGTACTTGTAGCACCACTCGAAGGTATAGCAGAAGTAAAACTAGGAGTAAACAAAGACCGTACAAACTATGTAGATCTATATTTTTCAGGACCAATACGATCAGCTGGTGGAACAGGACAAGCAATGAGTGTTCTAATAGCAGATGTAGTAAGACGCGAACTAAAAATAGGAAGATACCAACCGACAGATGGAGAAATAGAGCGATACAAAGAAGAAATACCACTCTATAAAAGAGCACAACATCTACAATATACACCAAGTGTAGATGAAATAGATAAAATCGTACGAAACTGTCCTATATGCATAAACGGAGAAGGAACAGAAGATGAAGAAGTAACAGGATACCGAGACCTACCACGAATATCAACAAACCGCCTGAGGGGCGGAGCATGCCTAGTAATAGCAGAAGGATTATGCTTAAAAGCACCAAAAATAATAAAACATGTAAAAAAACTCAAACTTGAAGGATGGGACTTTTTAGATATATTTACGCACAAAGAACAAACAAAAGACGAAAAAACAAATGGCATACCAGAAATACTACCATCAACAAAATACATAGGAGAAGTAATAGCAGGAAGACCAGTATTCTCACATCCAAGCCGAAAAGGAGGATTCAGATTAAGATACGGACGAGCAAGAACCGCAGGACTTGCATCAACTGCAATTAATCCTGCATCAATGTACATACTAGATGAATTCATAGCAGTAGGAACACAAATAAAAACAGAAAGACCAGGCAAAGGAACAATAGGTACACCATGTACTACAATAGAAGGACCAATAGTATTACTACAAAATGGGGACTTAGTACAATACAACAACCCAAAAGAAATCAAAAAAATAGATATTAAAAAAATCATAGACCTAGGAGAAATCCTTATACCATTCGGCGAATTCATAGAAAACAACTCATTACTACCCGATTCAAGCTATGTCTACGAATGGTGGATACAAGACCTGCAAAAAAAACTAAAAACATTGCCCGAAAAATACGATTATAAAAGCATAATTGAATCAGATAAAAGAACAATTGAAAAAATAAAACAAGAGATAGGTAAAGATATAAACCTAGAAAAACCAACCTGGGGAGAAGCATTGAATCTATCAAAAAAATATGATATACCACTTCATCCAAATTATAATCTTTTTTGGCATGACCTAAAAATAGAAGATATCATAAAACTTGCAAAATATATAAAGGAAAATGCAATTTTTTCAGAAGAAAAACTAATAATTCAAAGAAACGAT
>JALHTX010000180.1 GCA_022866015.1 Thermoplasmatota archaeon | reverse complement strand
TATTAATAATTAGTAAAGTAGTTATGGGGCAGAAAAATATGAAAAAAATTCAAGTATTTATTGTTGTAACAATACTTATAATTACATCTTTTTTCTGCGGATGTACTGAACAGAATAATACTAATAATAATACTACAGATAATAACAATGATATAAATTTAAAACCTATTTCAAATGCAAGTGCAAATCCTACCAGTGGAACAGCACCTTTAACAGTATATTTTAGCAGTAGTGGTAGTTATGATCCAGATGGAGTAATTATAATATATAAATGGGATCTAGGATTAGAAGGAGGAAGAGTAGATCCTACTCAAAATGCAATTAATACCTATACACAACCAGGAAATTACACAATAAAACTTTATGTTGGAGATGACGATAATGCATTTAGTAACGCATCAATAGTGAAAATTACTGTTTATTAAAGCTTTTTTTTAGGAAACATTTTATTAAAAACCTGTGTATTTAGTTAATTTGTAAATTTATGTCTAGGATATCTGAAAAATCCAGGTTAAAAGCATTCCTACGAGTTTCAAGAGCAAATCTTTTACTTGCAAGTATTGGGCATACTGCTTTAGGACTCTTTATTGGAGCTTCTATATTAAGTGATCTATTAATTTGGGAGGTACCTGTGTATATACTACTGCATTATAGTATAGCTTTTTTTGGCTGTAACCTTAATAGTTTATGTGATTATAATGTAGATAAATTATATAAAAAGTATATGAGTGATAGTGTAGATATAATTGGTAAAAAAAATCTAAAGATAATAATTTTTTTGGAATTTTTAATATCTGTTAGTATAATAATGTTATTTTTCTTAAAAGGACATCTTGTTGTAAGTTTACTTGGAATAATTGGTTTAATTATAATATTTATTTATTCTGCAGAACCAATAAGACTTAAAAAACAGGGTTTGTTAAGCCCTCTTCCTATCTTAATCCTTTATACAATACCAATGGTTGGTGGATGGTTTATATTTAGAGAAAATATTACAATATACTTCTTATTGTTTTTAGTTGGTTATGTACTTATGAATGAAGGATTTACCCTTGTAAATACCTGTGAGGATTTTACAGAGGATAAAAAAGAAAAAATTAGAACATGGGCTCATGTAATTGGTTTGAAAAAAACATTAAAATTAGCTTTTATTTTTTCTCTATGTGGTTTATTATGTATAATTGGTCTTTTTTTAAAACTATATCAAAACAATTGGGATATTGTTTATATTCCAGCAATAGTATCAATTTTTTTTACTGCAATTCTAATTTTAAAGTCAAGCTTTGAAGTAAGAGAAGTCTATCTAGGTGATGATTTGGAGGCAAGGGCTAAAAAATATGGAACTCGCTTGCAGAAATGGTTTTTAATGACTCGTTATCCTTTAATGATTTCCTTATTATTACTTATTTTATGAAAATACTAGAAATAGTTAAAAAATTAAAATTAGAATAGAAAGAATTAAAATTAGAAAGATTATTTAGTTTAGATAGTAAATAATATAATAAATAATATAGAAAGAAATTAATTAATATGAAAATGAAAAAAGTAGAAAGATAGAAAATTAGAGTAGAGTAAAGAGTAAAGATTAGAAATTATTTATAATTTAGTTATAATAATTTTTAATAAATTATAAAAAGAATTTTAAATGAATATTTTATAAAATATATGAAGATAATTTCTGACAATATAGAGGTACAAACATTTTTATACAGAATAAACTAATATTATGATGAATAAAGATATAATTTAAAAATTAACAATTATAACATAACATTTTGATAAAATTTATATACTACGAGTAACATACAGATATGCTTATAACTCGTAATATGTGGGGGAATAATATACGGAAGAGGCGAGTATTGGAAATACAAGTATTTTTTCGTATTAGACATATAGTGAGTTATTAGTACACATCTAATAAAATAAAAAAAAATTTGTGGGGGAAAAAAAATATGAGAAAAGATAAAATTTTAAACAAGCTAGTAATTTTCGCGATAGCCGCACTTATGTGTTTAAGTGTTGGACCAATAGCTGTGAATGCCGTAACAGGTGATACCTGTAGTGATCCTTATATTGTAAATATACCAAGTTCACTGCCTTATAGTGTATCTCATACAACTAATGGATTTAATAATGACTACTATAGCACTACCATGGGTTATTATGATGATGGACTCGACACTATATACCGACTTGTTGTAGCTTCTACTACACAAATTACGGTAACATGTACTCCCGTAGGTACTTATCAATATGCGGGTATTGGTTTATTCGCTGGTTGTCCAGATTCAAATCCTACTGCTCTTATATATTCTACCGCTTCTACCGGTCCTGTATCATTTGTTTATACATGTAGCCCAGGAACATATTATCTTATGGTAGATAATTGGCCATCACCAGCATATATTACCTATACTTTAACAATTACAGGAGGAATACAACCTGGTGCTGATTGTACTAGTGCCATTCAAGCAGTTGCAGGAATAAATTCCGCATCAAAGCAACCAATATGGTATAAATATACACCAACTGAGGATTGTCTACTGGAGATCACCTCAAATAATCTAGGACAAAGTGTGGATACCTATCTATATGTCTATGATGCCTGTGGTGGAACACTAGTAGCTTCTAAAGATGATGATAATTCTGGATACTACAGTTATGCATCAACAGTCAGCTTTAACGCATACGCAGGTACCGATTATAAGATCTTCTGGGATGATTACTGGGAAACATCAGCATTTCTATTCAAAATCACTGAGATCACTGGTTGTGATGTCGGTGTAACCTCAATAATTCATCCAAACGTTGAGCTAATGGTTTATAAAAATCTGGATTCTTATCAATACCAACCTTGATGGTATATTTTAAATTGTTTCGCATCTTCAACTCTTTGGTTGCTGGTGATGCGTTATAAATTT
>JALHTX010000179.1 GCA_022866015.1 Thermoplasmatota archaeon | reverse complement strand
ATGAGGTTTGATACTCATCTGAATTAATGTAGAAGCACAAAGTTGACCTTTAGCAATATCATCATTTGGTGAAAAATAAGACAAACCTGCGCGAGTTTCATTTAAAACTTCAAAATTTCCATCAATCAATGGTTCAACTATTTCTTTCATGGCTAAAACACGCGCTAAATCCATATTTAATTTGTTTCCTGCTGGAGTATTGAAATTATGTGTTGCTTGAAAAAGTTCTTTTTTAAAACTGTCTGGTACTAAATTTGCCATATTAACTCCTTAATTATTTTCCTGGTGGTGGAGAGTCTACCACAACTCGTGGTTCTCCATCAACATATTCGTCTCTTCTTCTTCTACCTGTTTGTTCAACACCGAAAGATTCTCTCGCTTGTTGATATGATTGTTCGTAAACTTGTATCATATTATCAGGACCTTTCAAGTATTTATATGCTTCTACTAAAGAACCGTAAAGAAGTAAATCTTGGGCATAAGTAGATATATAAGTAGTTGAAGTTGCTGAATTTCCAGCTGTTATAGAAGTTCCTTGTGAATAATAAGCAATATTAATTCCATAAGTAGTATTAGGAGTTGGCGCTACAAACCAAGTTGTCTCATTAAAATTTGCATAGTATCTTGGTTTAGCATAATAAGTAGAATTACCAGGTAAATTATTAAATTCTGACATGTAAGAACTATCTTTTTGTTCTACAATAGAAGCTTCATTTGTTACCGGAGTAATCATTTCAACATATCTAATATTACGAAGTCCAGCTGGTACAGATATAGTTGTAGTACCTGCAACCGTTGCAGCACTTGCATATAATCTAAAAGAGTCAATATTTAATTCTCTATAAATTCTATTTTCTGTATTTTGTACAACTACAGAAAGAGTAGAATCAGATAATCCATTGCTATCTACTTCTGTGTAGTTTCTAATTTGAGTTACTAATTGTGAATAGGTTAGTGCCATATTATATTGTCTCCGCTGTCGCCGCTCCGCCGCCAATGGTTGTCGTTAAAGAACCAGTTCCTGACGATGCGTTAAAACGATAATTATCTAAATTAACAACTGTTATACTATATCCAGATGATGTTGTTAAGACTGATTGTTGAAATCCTGAAGAAGTTAAAAAGGCATTAACTACAGTTACATTTTCAAATTTAACTATATCTGCTGTAGATTTACCATGACTAGGTTGATTAACTTGTATAGTTGAACTACCTGCAGTTACTAAAAGAGCATTATTAGGTAATGCAACTGCTGAAGGCCCAACCGAAGGTTGTCCTCCAAAGTTCCCGCTCGCGCTCGCGGACGCCTGACCATTAATAGTATATTGATTAGTATTAACTACTGTTAATGAAAATCCAAGTGTCGTATTTAACATTGCATTAGTAAATCCATTAACTGCATTTACATTATTAAATATAATTTTATTTCCTGTTGTTTTTTCATGACCAGGTTCATTTATTAAAATAGTAGAACTTCCTGATGTTGATAATAAAGGATTGAAAGCTAATAACACAACCGATAATGGTTCAGTTCTATCTGGTCTTGCATTTAATAATCCTTGCGGATCGTTGCCTGGTACTTTAGGTTCTAATTGAGGTTGTTTAGGTTCATATTCTGAAGTGTGAACGAATGATCCATTCCACTCGGTAACCATTTCGTCATACGGGAAGCGCTGGCCAGATCGATCTGATATGGCGTAAGACTTCTTACCTGTAGCAAAAGTTGTCATTATACACCATCTCCATAGAATGTTTTTGGTGATATAAATAACGAGGTGCGTTGTCCATCTTCTTGTAAAGCTCTTTGTAATTCATCTTCATAAATTAATTTTAACATTTCTGTTTTTTCTGGTCTGTATGTAATACTTAAATAATAAGCAAGTCCTGAAGTTAGACATGGTAAAAATCTAAATACAACATCTGGGGTATTTGTATATCTTCCACCATCTTCAATTCTTGCAAGATAATAAAATCTTAATTGATAATTGCTTGGTGTTGATGAACTAGAAAATCCAGATCCTGGTGTTTGATATAAGAATACACTTGGGCTGTAAGTTCTTTGAACATAATATTGTGATGGTGTTCCTTGAGATAATTTATTAGGTAAAGCTGCATATGCAGATCTATCTATTTTAGTTAATGAAGTATCTGTAGGTGATGAAGCATTAGGTGAAGTATTATTTCTAATATAAGCCTCTAATACATCGTTAATATCGTTTGGATAATTTGTAGGATCGGTAGTATAGCTATATTCAGCTTGGCCTAATATTAAAGGGATCGTGGCTAATTTAACTTTCCATAAATGTACACCTCTATTATCCCACTCTGATAATAAAATATTTAAATTTCTTCTTGCTGTTTTTATATGATTACCTGATCTACTTGATCCAATACCTACTCGTCCATAAGCTTCATCAAAAAGATCATCTAATTCAAGATTGAATGAGGTAGTTCCAGAGGTAGTCATCTACTCTCCTATTTATCTATAAATAACGTAATAGTTAATCCGCTACTATTTGCTGTGACACCAATTCCATCAACTATAGCTACACCATTTCTCGTGGCATATAAAACTCCGTCTTCTGGAAGATTTAATGTTTCAGTTTGGTTTGCACCAACTGTTAACGGAATATAAACTTGTGTATTAGTTGAACCACTAACAGTTGTAATATTTGCTAAACCATTAATAATTGCTGTTCCTGAACTTCCCATAGATTGAACCATAAATCCACGAAGTCTTGTTGGTCCTGTAAATAAAACTGCACTTGTAGAAGATGTGACTACTGGTTTTACATCTGATTTCATTTTTTTCTCCTTATACTTAATAGAGCTCCCGAAGGAGCTCCATTAAAAATTAATTAAGCTGGTCCTATTTCGCCTGGTTGCGCAGTTTGGTCAGCAAATGTATATACGAATACACCTGTAACGTTTCCTGTACCATTTGTAGATCCAACGTTTGCAAAAACTGTAGTGTTAGCTGGAAGACCAGTACCAACAACTGAAGATCCAGTCATTAATGCTGCGCCTTTAGCGCCAACAAGTAAATTTTGTGCAATGCTAGTAACATTAGCCGCTGAACCAAGATTAATAGTTGCAGTCGCACTTGTACCTGCTGCTGTTAAAACTATAAAATTAGTTGGTATAGCTCCTTGTGGTAACACGAATGGAGCGTTAGCGTTTACTGTTGCTCCAACAGATACTGCAGTTGCAGTTGCTGTTGAACTTAAGAAAGTAATAACTTCAGAAGCAACTAGAGTTCCAGGTGTAACACCTGAATTTCTATCTTGTCCGCCGTAAGTTCTTACGTATCCTTGAAATGTACTTTTTGCCATGTTTGTATCCTCCTATTAATCCAATGTAGTCATTAGGCATGTCGACTATACGCGTCTACATCAGATGTTAATGTATAGTATGTTAAATATAGCTTAATTTATTGAATAGCGCAAGGGGTGGCTTTAGTTTTTCTCACTTTTATTCCAATTATATAACTAGTTTAGCTAGCTATAAATGCTGGATCTTCTTCTTCGCTTAAAACAAGGTTATTTTCTTGTCTAGCGTTCTCTAGATCCTGTTGAAGAATTTGTCTTTTGACTTCCTTCAACTCTACTTCCAACCACTGCATATCAGTGGTTAGTTTTCCCTGTTCAAGATAAGACTTGTTCCATTGTGACTCCAAGTCTATTTTCTTGGCCAGAAGCGATTGGGACAATGATGTCACGTTCAACCTCCTCGTAGGTTATATAGAAAAAATTACTAATCTGTTTATGAGTAATCATTTTTTCTAATTGTTCTTTACTGATTTTTCCCAGAAAGTCAAGTACTTTCTGATGTAAAGATTCTGTAGTGTTTATGGGTTCAGATTCCAATGTAAATTGGATTTTAATGCCGTTTGTAAATATTTTTATTAGGTAAGTCATCTTCTCACGGATGTCTTTATAGAAATTTACAGGGCGAGTCAAGCCCGCCCTGTAAAATAAAGTGTTTAAGCTCCTTGAGAACCGTAGATTCCTCTTGGGTCCGAAAAACCAAAAGAATATCTTTCTCTTGCTTTATATCTAACGTTACCTGTTTCGAAATCTCCCTCCATAGAAGTTCTAATTGGAGATCTTTCAAAATATTTCATACCGTTAGGTACATCTGTCTTGATATAAAACGCATCAGGATCAGTTAAGAAATTGTTAACCACGTAACCTTGTGGAATCATTCCTTTGTTTCTGATTGCATTGATATCGTTATCAGCTGTTCCAACTCTGCCTGCAGATTCCATTAATCTAGCAGCTGTAAATTGGTTAGCAGAAGGAATAATTAATTTTACTCCTTGAGCAGCAATTTTTAAACCTCTTTCATCAGTCAAAGCAGCGATGTCAATCAATGCTTGTTCTAATGAAGTTTCGTTTAAGTCAGCTTGCGTAGCTAATGTATTGCTGAATGAACCAGCAATAGTAGCATGCGTTGTTGAGAACAAAGCAGATCCATCACCACCTAAAAAGCTAGTGCTAAAACCGTTATTTAAAACGTTTGCAGCAGTTACTTGTTTAGTGTTTGCCATAGATCTTGCTAATGCTTTTGTATATCTAGACGCTAGTCTATCATACAAATTGTCCTCGATCGCTTCTTCAGTGATCGCGAATGCAAGAGCTATAGTGTTGTGAGTGTATCTAGCTGTGAAAGTTTCTTGCGCTTGGTCATAAGACACGCCAGTACCTTCAGCTTTTATCGCAGCATTACCAAAACCTGATAACATTACTTCTTCTTCGAATGCTCGATCAGAAGTTTCTTTATCAAATATTTCTTCATGCTGGTTCTCATATCTTTTATATTCAAGTCCAAACAGAGCGTTTAAACCTGGTTCTAGTTCTTTAACTAGTTGTGATCGTGATATAGCCATAGTTTATTTTCTCCTTATAGAATTGATGAAGAATCTTTGATTTTGCAAACAAAGTCTTCATTTGTTACGTTTTCTTCGTTACCAATGAACGGAGATACTGCCATGATTCTTACCTGTGCAGTAGTAGAAGAACCAAGGTTAAGATATACACCAGAAATACCATTATTCGTATTTCCTGCAGCGTGTATTATTCCATAACCTGCGTTTCCTGTTCCTATTGCGGTATTACCAGCAGCTGTCCCAGTTGATTTAACCAAGTAAAGTTGTTCAGGATCGTCATATACATACGCAGCGATAACACCTTGTGTGATATTAGTCTGTGTATAGAAATTTGACCATCTTGGTTTTTTAGTTGATGGGTCTTGTTCAATTAAACATCCATTGAATACTCCTAAAATTGTAGAAGTAGCAGATGAAGTAACTGGAACAATATTTCCCGCTGTAAGAGCAACTAGATCGCCTTGATATACAGAAGTTGAAGCATTATCTTCAATTCTGAAAGCGTCATTGCCGCCGTTTGCAGGATTCCCACTAACTTTGCCTAACGGTCTAAAACCGAAGGCTGTTGTTGAGTTTGCCATATTTTTTATCCTTGTTTAAGTTTTTATTTACTTTGTTGGTTAGGAATTACTAAATAATTAGTCCTTCTTTGTACCACCAAAAGTTACACGAGTTTGCCTATCACTACTGATTGGCATACTTGGATGCTGTTCCTTCATAGGATCGTTTGCAATAGCGTCTTCTCGTTCTTGAGTTCTTTTTGCATAGTACTCTTCACGAGATTTTGCGATCTCTTCAGGTATCCTAGCCAGCACTAGGCCGCCTACTCCAATGACTCCTGCGTATTTGCCGTCCTTAATTGAGGGATAATTATGATCTGGATACTCGTCTGATCTTACTAACTCGTAACCTGATCTTAATCTGCCAGCTATGTTTTTCGTATCATCGAATCCCAAGCTTTCAGCTCTTATCCATCTGTGTCTAAAGCCGTCGGGCGCAGTTGGTGCATCTAAAGATGACGGTGGAGTCCAATCTTTAGGTCTTTCAGTTTTTGACCTTGTTTCGACTGCACGGGAAGTTTTAATTGTATTTTTTTCGTTTACCATATGCCTATACCTCCTTCGTGGTTAAATGTTTCGCATATTCTTCAAGTGGCACACCTAATCTTTTAGCAATTGCTACCTGCGAAGGTGTGAGCTTTACAGTTTTTTTGCGTCCTGTTTGAGCTGGACGATTAGCTGATGCTACAGTTTGAGCAGGTTTTGCTCTTTCCGTAGTTATAGTTTCCTTTGTAGCAAATTTGTGGGGAAATTCAAGTCTTATTCTTCTATCAATTTCATCATAATATTCGTTACTTTTTGGGTCTATACCTTCATCTTCTACAAGCTTTTTATGCATAT
>JALHTX010000178.1 GCA_022866015.1 Thermoplasmatota archaeon | reverse complement strand
AGTTCGTTTCCATCATGATCTGTTAATGTATCATATACTAAGTCTATTTGGTTATCGCTTGTAGAGATGGCACCTTCTTTAATTCCTACTGCGGTCAAACTTAGACTTGAAAGTAGTAATATGTTTATTATTCCCATACACATTATCTTTCGTTTCATTTTTTTGCCCGTCCCGTACATCATTATTTTACGTTAACGAGTGTTAATTTATATAGTTTTTTATCATTGATTTTCATTTCTAAAACAGAATAAGCAACTGGTCTTTTAAGCCTCCCTCAAAATAATTATTTTAAAAAAGAAAGAAGAGTTAGAGTTTGGTTTTTTTAGTTATAGTAAATTTGGTTTAGTATTTTTTCAAAGAAAGGAAAATGTTCAAAGAGTTTTTCAAAGAAACTATTAAAAATTGGATGTTCTATTGATTTGCCGTCTGATAATACAATAACCATTTTACTTTCAGGATTAATCATTTTACTCTGAGCACCATATATATCCTCTGCTACCAACCAAAATTTTTCTTTTTGCCCTTTACAGTCGATTTTTACTTCAACACCTGAATTATAATAGGATGTCCATTGATCTATATTAGTATCCAATCCTGTTGTTGGGTCCCACCATGATACACCATATCTTATTTGATCCGATTCAGCATCTGTACTATAGACATCCATTGTCCAATTACTCGGTTCCCAAGAACATGCTGGAGTACTCGGTGGAGTATTTTCAATATTATTTCCACTTATATATGGTACAGCACCTACTACAATTAACAGCATACATATTAAAATTCCCAAAATTTTTTTATTCATTTCTTTTACCCCCGTCTATAAATACAATTTGTGAAACGAATTACCAATATATAAAGATTTATTACCATATACAGATAATTTAATTATAACATTTGTCACATTAGAATAAAAAATAAATAGTATAAAAACAACAAATTGTTAAAACTACTCCTTAATGATTGCTTACACTGATTTCATTTAGCTTGCTAATAATTATTCTAAGGCGATATCCTTAAGTTCAGCCAATCTACTATTAACGGAAAAATTAATGTACTTGCATCATCACCAAGAAGTAAATCCAAATGTGAGTGTTTTGGAAAACTATGGAATTCTTTGATTTCGCTACTTACGTTTTCATAAGCACTATGAATCCATATACTTGGATCCTGTGTATCATTATCACCTGCTATGAAAAGAATAGGAACAGTGATTTTATTTAAATTTGCGGAGTAATCATAAAGGGTCTGTGGATCCACCCAGTGGCCATTATATTTTGTAGGATCTTTCCCAAAAAACATATCTACATATACACCAGCAGGTTCACTATCTGAACAATAAACAATGCTCTTTTGGATATATTCTGGAGTTGTATTATAGTAAAACAAATCATTTGCAGTCGGTTTCCATTGTTTAATATACCAATCTACTTCCCATTTTAGACTAAACGAAAAAGGACGTCCAAATGGTCTTACGAAAGCTTTTTTTCCAAGATAAATACCATATTTATCAATTATATGCAATGAATTCTTAGCTATTCTAGGATCTGCATATGGACATGATCCGGTGGTTATTATACCGGATAGGTTTTCTTCACCTATTAATTCAGCATATGCGTATGCTAGGTATCCACCATAGCTATGGCCTGATAAAAATATTTTATTTACACCAGTTTTATTTTTAACATAATCAACTGCTGTTACTACATCGATTTTTAAAAGAGTTCTATCAAAATCCCAGTATCGATTAATATATTCTCTATCGCTTCCTTTTACTAAAAAGAAATCACCATCACCATCATGTGTTCTTAAATCTAGCATCCATACATCCCAGCCATTTTCTGCTAGAAATCTTGCAAGTGAATGATTTTCATCCCAGTCAAACATTTTGTGGTTACCGCCCATTCCATGTATTAAAATAATAGGCGGCTGTTTGGTACCAACATAATGGGTTAATTTTATTGAGGAGTTGTCTATTGTTTTCACTTTGTATGTCTCTACTGTGTTCTCTGCCGAGTAAGTTAAATTATTATCTTTTGCAAATACTATAGATATCGAAGTGGATAACAATAATATTATTAGTATCAAACTAAGAGGGGATTTCATATTGGAATATATATTATATAAAACATAAATAATTATCTCTATTTTTACACTGATTTCATACTCAAAAAGTAAGGTACCATCAGATATATCTATTTATTACTATCCAATATTATGAAAAGACCAATGTATATATGGGAATACTAATTTTAAAAAAATTAATGTTTATAATCATCTCCTATGCCATATTTACTACGTGATTTTTCTTGGAAATAAGTTAGATCAATAAAACCCCAATCATCAAAATCATGTACACCATGAGAGCCATCTGAATAATCCATTACATAATAACCAAACTTGTTATAGTTCATAACACTTTCATAGGAATCCCAATATTTTATTGCATCAATTTTTACTTTTAACTTT